>JAWCKY010000014.1:0-19264 GCA_038851365.1 Hadarchaeales archaeon (SeqCode) | reverse complement strand
TGATCTGAGCCAACGCGAGTTCCTTTACCCTAGGCGGATCAAACCACTCGCCGAGGAAGCTGACCTTCACCTTTACGTTTGGGTTCACCAACTTCGCGCCCTGGATGTAAGCGTTGACGAGCCTGTTCACCTCGGGTATCGGGACCCCGCCGACCACGCCTATCACATTGCTCTCGGTCAAGGTGCCGGCGACTATGCCTATGATGAAGGCGGGCTCATGGATCCAATCGTCGAACACTGCTAAATTAGGTTCAACTGGACCGAGACCTGAACCCATCACGAACTGCACATTCGGGAAATCCTTTACGGCGGCACGTGCGGATGCCTCGCACCCGAACACGTCGCTGAAGATTATATCGTATCTCGGTGCCCACTCCCTGAGTACCCTCGGGAGGTCCGCGTAACCGATTTCATCCGTCCATTCGTATACGATCCCGTATTCGTCCTCGGCTTTTAAAATGGCCTTGTGTATCACGCCGACCCATGGCTCCTCGACCAAGGTAGTTATCGGGAAACCGACTCGAAGCACTTCCTTCGGTTTTTCCTCCTCTTTTGGTCTGGTAGTTAGGTAAACAGCTCCTGCAATTGCTGCCACGATTATCAATACTATTACGACAACAGCGCCGGTAGCTATGCCAAATTCCTTTTTATTCATTATTTACCTCCATCGGAAAATTAATCTCTCGCCCATCATTTATATGGTTTGTTAATATCGAAAAGACACAAAAGTTTGCTGTTCCATTCTCAAACTGGTGATAGCACGAAAATCGGGTTGATATCGGATACGCATGACAGGCTTGATGCCATAAAGAAGGCTGTCGACTTCTTCAATCGAGCTGGCGTCGAACAAGTCCTACACGCCGGTGACCTTGTGTCGCCTTTCACCGCGAGAGAGTTTCGAGGCTTAAGGGCAAAACTATACATCGTCTGGGGAAACAACGATGGCGACAAGGAGCTGTTGCGAGTTAAGTTCAGCGAGATCGGTGCGGAGTTGCTCGGGGACTTCGCCGCCTTGGAGTTCGCCGGCCGCAGGGTGGCCCTTCTGCATGGCACCAACCAAGTCCTAGTCGACGCGCTCGCGAAGGGTGGAGAGTTCGACGTGGTGGTGTGCGGTCATACCCACGAGGCTGGAATTGTCGAGGGACGGACGCTCATCGTGAACCCTGGCGAGGTCTGTGGCTACCTCAGCGGTCATCAGACCGTAGCCCTGCTCGATCTAGCCACACTTCGGTCGGAGATAGTCGAGCTCTAATCGCAAAAGACTTTATAGCCCGCCCGCTGCAAATTTCGGGTCAGGTGCCATGCCATGATCGAGCTCACAGCGTTAGCCGTGCTCCTCGCCAGCTTTTACATCGCGTGGAACATCGGCGCTAACGACGCTGCTAACGCTATAGGGACTGCAGTAGGCGGGCGGGTGCTATCCTTTCGTAGGGCAGTCTCCATCGCGATGTTGTTCGTCCTGCTCGGCGCCGCCTTAGAAGGTTATAAGTTGATGAAACCGGTGGGCGAGCAGATAGTCACCGGCGTCGACCCATCCGTCTCGCCGTTTTCCATCTTGCCTTGGGCAGCCGCCATCGCGCTCCTGTGCGCTGGGCTCGTGGTTACCCTACAGACCAGGCTCGGGTTCCCGATTTCCACCCATCAAGCTATAATCGGGGCGCTGGCCGGGGCAGGAGTGGCGATCGGGACGTTTTCTAACGTGACGGCGCACGTCAACTGGTGGAAGCTCTTGATCATACTCTGGAGCTGGGTTTTAACCCCCCTAGCTGCGGCGTTCTTCGCCTTCGTGTTGTACCGCGTCTTCGAAGTGCCGCTGAAGAGGGTTAAAGCGCCGGAAAAATTGAACTTGATCTTCGCGGCGGCGGTGATCGCCAGCGGATGTTATGTCGCGTACGTGATAGGGGCAAACGGCGTGGGTACGGCGATGGGGATGGCATATGCCGTTGGATGTGGTGGGGGAACGTCTAGCTCGGTGCAACTGCTCGCCCTGCTCGGTGGCGTGGGAGTATTCATCGGATCGCTCACCTATAGCCGAAGAGTCATACAAACTGTGGGCGCTGAGATAACCTCGTTGGGGCCCATGAGCGCCTTCGTGGCGCAGTTCGGGGCCGCCTTGACCATCCACCTCTTCACCCAATGGGGATTGCCCGTCTCGACCTCGCATGCTATAGTTGGGGGAGTCGTAGGCGCGGGACTCGTTGGGGGTATCGCGGCCATCAGCAGACGTAGGTTGGGCGAAATAGTCATAGCCTGGATCGCGACGCCCATCGCATCCATGTTCTTGGCCTTCTGTTTGGCGTCGGTGATAATAGTCGTGTAGGTGGGAATATGGCGCTCGAATCATGGCAGATTTTATATATTTTGATCGCCCTCGCGGGGTTGCTGATGGGATGGCTCTTCGATCCAAGGTCCGGAATCCTGTTCATCTGGGCACTCGTGATCGCTGTAGAGGCGGTCGACTATATGAAAAGCCGGAGGGTGGCTAAGTCCTCAACGTGAAGCTTATCGCCATTATTATATCGCCCGCATCCTCCGCGTGATCCGAGATCTCCCCGATCTTTTCGATGATGTCCTTGAGCTGCAACATGCTGCCCAAGTCCAACATTTTCTCGTAGCGATACACTAGCTTTATCAGTTTCTCCTCTAGCAAGTCGGATTCGTGTTCGAACCTCTCGATCTCTCTAGCCCTCAAGATGGAGGCATCGATGTTCGAAATCATGACATCGATGGATTCTTTCAGGGCCTGGACGGTCTTGACGGAAATCCCAGCGAGATCCACCAAGCCCTTTCTGATCGCCTTTAGTTCGGCCTTCCTCTTCTCAGCTCGAGCCAATGCCTTCGATAGTTCCTCCCTCCACCTGATGGCCCTCGAAGCCTCTTGAGCTATATCGGCGACATCATCTACTTGCTCGGCCAACCTGCCCAAGTCCCCCCTGAATATGGGAAGGAAAGCCCCTTTCGACAGGCTGCACTCGAATTTTCTCCGTACCCCATCCGCTTCCGATTCCAGGCGGTCGAGCTCCTCACCGAGTTTCTGCACCTTTTTCATATCCCCTTCCGAGAACGCGACGACCAATCCTTCAAACTTTTTAACTATGTCCGCGACGGCCCCGGCAAGCTCCCTCAATATGTCAAACGCTGCCCTCTCCTTGCTGGCGGCGAAGGAGATAAACCCTACCCCCGCGAGCTCGCGCAAAGGTTCACCGAGTGTGTTTTATTAAGTTGGCTATTTAAAGTTGCAGGGCTTTGCGACCCTCAAGGGCCGTGCGAAAGATGATGGACAAAAAATCAACGTTGAAGAAAATTGTGCTCCTTTTCACGCTCGGCATCGCGATCGTCGTCGCCTTGATCGCGCTAACTGGTATGGAGGAGATCACCAGGGTAATGACTAGGGTAAATGTAACGGTTTATTCCTTAGCCTTCGTCATTCAAACATTTGCCCTCCTCGTACTGCTCGTGAAGTGGAAGATCATCATTTCGGCCCTTGACCTACGAGTAAGAACTGGGAAAATGTTTCCAATCCTGCTCTCGAGCGTCTTCGTGAACACCGTCGTGCCCAGTGCCAGGCTGGGCGGTGAACCGCTCCGAGCCTACACCCTGTCGCGCCTCTGCGGCGTACCGCTGGACGAGGGCCTGGCGACGGTCGCGGTAGATCGCGCCCTCGATACCCTGCCGTTTATAGGCCTAACCCTTGCCACCCTCGTCGTGGTCCTCTTAACCTGGCACATGCCCATTTACGCCCTGCTCTCGTTGGCCGCGGTGGTAATGGCGGCGACGGTAGTTATGTCGGCATTCGTGTACGTGTGCCTTCGCCCGAAAGCCGCCGGGAAGCTCGCAAATTGGACCGTGAGGCGGTTCGGATGGTTCACCAAACGCTTCAGGCGTCTCGAGAACTTGGAGGCCAAGACCAAGGCCTTCGCGAGGGACTTCGGCCAAGGGGTGTTCGCGATCCTGCACAAGAGGCGCCACATCGCCCCTGCCTTCCTGCTGTCGGTGGTCTATTGGCTCCAGTACATCCTGCGCATGTATGTGGTGTTCATCGCCTTAGGGCAGCCTATATCCTTTGGCGCCATCGGCATGGCCACCGTGGTGGGTCTACTCCTCCATGCGATACCGTTGCCGGGGGCGCTGGGCGTCGCCGAGGGTTTCTACGCCTTGATCTTCAGGACCGCGGGCGTCCCAGACGATGTCGCGGTTTCTGCCGCACTCCTCGACCGCTTCGTCTCCTTTTGGTACACGGCGCTCTTGAGCATGGCGGGCATCCTGTGGACGGGGTTTAAGCTACGAACGGTTATCGACGCGGCCTCCTGACGAGGGATGAGCCACAAACTTCACATTGCGTGGCCGTCGCGAGATGTGCCCTTCCGCAAGCGGGGCAGACCATCTCCCATGTCAGCACCTCGGTAATTCCCGGCATGGCGACTCGTCGATAGGGGATGCCCAATAACCTAGCGAGGTTCTGGATCGCGTAGTCGTCGGTCACGAGCATCGGCTCTTCGCCCGCCCGGCGGAGGTCCAACGCCAACGCCAGGAGCTCGACGTCGGTGTCGGAGACCCTGTCGCCCGTCTGGCTGACCTTCAGGTGGACCTCGGCGAGCGAAGACTTCGAGGGCTCCGTCACTTCCACCTTCCCAGCTACGATCGCGGCCTCTAGCTCTAGCCTGGAGCAAAGATACTTGGCCTCCTCGAGCACCTTCTGGACCGTCACCTGCTCCACGTCCGCTAGCCCCGGCGCGAAACCGGCTATGATCGCTGAAGTATCTAAAACGTAAATCTTTCGCGGCAATTACAACCTCTCCCTTACCTTGCGGTAGAACTCATCCGCCCACGCGAAGAACCTCGCCGGGCTCTCCGAGCGCTTGAGCTCCAGTCCGCTACCAGCCCTTATTTCGGTGGTGAATTGACCATCCACTATCGCCAGCGCATCCTTGCTGCGCTCCGGGAACTCCACGCGGATGCAGCTGCTCATGGGAACCACCAAGGGCGAGGCGCGGGGGCGGGAGGTACATATCGGCACCACCACCATCGCCTCGAGGCGAGGATCGACTATGGGCCCTCCCGCTGCGAGCGCGTACGCGGTGCTGCCGGTGGGCGTCGAGACGATGACGCCGTCCCCCCTTGCGCTCATCGCCAGTTCACCGTCGACGAGGACGTTGAACGTCAAGGTACGGCCAGGGCTCGCGGCGCGTACCACCACCTCATTTAGAGCATCGGGTAAGCGCCTGCTACCCACCGCCGCCGCTAATCTGGCCCGCTCTCGTATGGGCAGTTGGCCCGCCGACAGCTTTCGGACGGCTTCCAGCGCTTCTTCCGGCGGTACGTCGGCTAAAAAGCCGATGCCCCCCATGTTCACACCGAGTATTGGAATTTCCGGAGCCCGTTGATGAGTCGCTAAGACCGTGCCATCGCCGCCTATGGTGACTATCGCCTCGACCTTCGCCGACTCGATCGCGATGCCCCGCCTCCCCAGCTTCACGGCAGTTTGGCGCTCGAACAGTACCTCTTCCCTGGGAAGGGCCTTCGATATCGCCCTCGCTAGCTCGACCGCTTCCGGCAGATCTGGGCGGGCCACTATGAGTATCCGCAAATTTAACCCAATCATTCATTTCACGGGAGGGATTTAACGTTGCGGGTCGGGTGCGGATGCAAATTATTAAAAGCTGGTGCTCGAAGTAGTAGAGGTGGCCCCATGAGCAAGGAAGTGGTGGAAGTAGGAAAACTCAAGGATGGACGCTTCGTAATAATCGACGACGAACCTTGCCGCATCGTGGGCTTCTCCACCTCGGCACCCGGAAAACATGGACATGCGAAGGCGAAGATCGATGCCATCGGGCTCTTCGATGGGCAGAAGAGGACGGTGGTCCGGCCGACGAGCGCGAAGATCGAGGTTCCCATCATCGAGCGAGGCAGCGCACAGGTGCTCGCGATCATAGGGAACAACGCGCAGCTGATGGACCTAAAGACTTACGAGACCTTCGAGTTGCCGATACCCATGAACCTGAGGGGCGAGGTGAGAGAGGGCGTGGAGGTGGAGTACATCCAAGCGCTCGGCCGGAGAAAGATAGAGCGAGTTAAGAGCTGAGGCCCCAACTGTTTTCAAGCCGAGGCTTAAAATAAAAGAAAAAATTGGCGGCTTATTTAACCGCCACACATTTTATGTCGTCGGCCGTCACGGTCTTTCGACCAGCTGCCTTGCAGGACCTCACGGCTTCCTTCGCCAGCGCAAGCACTACCTTGTTCACGGCATCCGCAACATCTGCGGAGACCCGTGGAGCACCAGCTTCCTTAAATATCCTGAGGACCGTTGCCTTCGGGAGTTCGGTTACCATTCCATTCACCCCCTAAATCTGTGCCTTGAAGCGAAAGATAAAAAGATTCCGCACCTTAAAAGGTCACCGCTTGCACCATTTCCGCACGGCACAGCCATCACAGCGAGATTTCCTGCAGTATAGCTTGCCCAAGCGGAGGAGGGCGACTTCGAAGTCGACGAAGCTTCGGTTGGGTAAAGCGTTTGCCCGCCACAAGCGCAGAAGCCCGTCGAGGGCCTTACCCCTGTCCTCGACCTCGATCAACCCGAGGTTTTTCGCCGCGAGGATAACATGTTCCTGCGGCAAGGGGTTGGCCTTGCGCCACGTGCCGCGAAGCTCGCGAAGAAATATATTGGCGGTTACGTCACCCACCCCTTTGAGCTCCTTCAGCTTCGACTCCAGCTCGGCCGGATCTCTCGCCTCGTCGTGCATCTTGTTCAAATCCCCCTTGTACTTTCTGAGCAGAACATCCGATAGCAGCAAGAGCTTGTCCGCGGTCTTGTAGTCGTAGCGCACGTAGCCGCCCTTGTCCAAACTCTCCACCAACCTGGACCAACCCCGCGCCAAAATTCGCTCAGGTGTCAGTAGCCCATCGCGCTCCAGTTGCTTGTAGGTCTTGATGGCGATGGTCTCCGAGATCCTCGCGCCGAACAGCACGGATGCCAAAAACCACTTGAAGACCTCGCCGCTATCGCGCCGGCTCAGATCTATGCCTAGCATGCGATGGTACGGTTCACCTAGCCTTTCCACGAGCTCATGTATTAAACTCCGCCTCATCATCTTCCCAGCGGCTGGAGAGCTATCCTCCTCCCTCGGATTCCAAGAGCCTCCTGAGCTCTTCATCTTTCATGGCGTATGCATGCTCGAGGGAGGGGAACTTTCCCGCCTTCACCTCGTCCCTGAAGTTGACCAAGGCCTTTTCGATGATCTCGCTCAGCTGAGCATACCTCTTGACGAACTTAGGGACGAGCTCTCCGACGGACATCCCCAACAAGTCGTGGAGCACAAGCACTTGCCCGTCGCAGTAAGGGCCCGCGCCTATACCTATCGTCGGGACGTTTACCCTCTCGGTGATGATCTTCGCGAGCTGCCACGGCACGCATTCTAGGACTATGCTGAAGACCCCCATCTCATCGAGCATCTTTGCGTCTTCGAGTATCGCCCGCGCCGCCGCTTGGTTCCTCCCCTGCACCCTGTAGCCCCCTAGCTGATGAACCCATTGTGGGGTCAGGCCCAAGTGGCCCATCACCGGGATGCCAGCTTGAATTATCGCCCTTATCTTGTCCGCCACCCCTCGACCGCCCTCCACCTTCACCGCCTCCGCTCCTCCCTCCTTGATCAAGCGGCCTGCGTTCCTCACGGCATCCTCGACGCTGGCTTGGTACGAAAGGAAAGGCATGTCACCTATCACCAAGGCCCTTCGGGCGCCTCTAGCTACTGCCCTGCAGTGATGAATCACCTCCTCCATCGTCACGGCTAGGGTGTCGCGGTAGCCGAGGATCACGTTGCCCAACGAATCCCCCACCAAAATCGCATCTATCCCCGCCCCGTCCACCATCCTAGCGGTGGGATAATCGTAGGCCGCGATCATCGTTATTTTCTCGCCCCTATCCTTCATCTCCTTCAAAGTGACGGCGGTGACCTTCTTTCCCTCCATTCGCATACCCTTCGAATCTTTTTATCCGGTAGTATTTAGCCCCATAGCTAAGAAGGTGCGAATCGAAAACCCATCCCTTCAAGGCAACGCTTGAGGTGATTTAGCCCCCGAAACCGCCTCCACGATCTCCCTCGCCGCGAGCTCGACATCCTTTGCCTTGGTGATGGCGCTACCGACGATGATTATCGATGCTCCGCTCTCGACTAACGCCGGCGCGGTCTTCGCGGTTATCCCGCCCGCCACCGCTATCGGCACCTCGACCGCGTCCGCGATCGCGCGCAACTGTTCCAGCGGGTCCATCCCAAGCTTCTGTTGATCTATACCCACGTGCACGCAGATGTAGCTCGCTCCGAGCTGCTCAGCTCGCTCAGCTCTGGCCCTAGGATCGGGAACCGCGAGCAGGTCGACGAGCACCCTCGCGCCTTTCCTCCTCGCGGCTGCAACGGCCTCCGAGATCGTCGCGTCCGCGGCCGCGCCGAGCACGCATACCACATCCGCCCCAGCTCCAACCGCCATCTCCACTTCGAGCGCGCCTGCGTCCATGGTCTTCATGTCCGCGACCAAGGTATTTTCCGGGAACTCCCGTCTCAGCAGCCTTATCGCTCGCAACCCTGCGGCCTTGATCAAGGGCGTGCCGGCCTCGACCCACTCCACGCCCCCCTTTACGGCTTGCCTAGCTATCTCGATCGCTCGCCCGACCTCTACCACATCCAGCGCTACTTGCACCACAGGCCTCATCGCGACCGCCCTCCGGAAAGCTCCTCCAGCCTCCTGAGCATCAAGCCGATGGTCGCCCGCAAGTTGTCCGAGTTGTCGAAACCCTCCATCACTTTCTTGAGTTCCTCGCGTGGTAGATCCGACATACGTCCTGCGAGCTCGACCATGAGCGGGGCCGCCCTAACGATGTTGTCCACGATGGTTACGTCCGCCGCCCGCGCGGTCCTTGACATCGGATTGAGGTCGATGGCGATAACTCGCTTGCCCAAGCGCTTAAGCGCCTCCGTGCGATCGCCGTCCTCGAGGGGGACGAGCACCACGTCCGCCACCGCTATGCCTCGCTTATCCACCTTTCGCCTGTGGCTCTGTACTTCTGGTATGCGGGTCGAGAACTCCTCGCCTACCCCCAACACCTCATCCGCTCCGTTTTTTAGAAGGTGCTCGGCTATCGCCTTCTCTCGCTCAGCGGAGGCGTGGAAGAGGTTGACCTCAAGCTTTGCGCCGGTTGCCCTCGCGAGCTCGACCATTTCCGACGGCACCAGCGCCGCGACGTTGCCGTTGATCGAGATCACCGGGCGCTCCGCCAGCAACAGCATCGCGACCGCCGCCTCCGCCGCCCTTCGCGCCTCGTCCGTCGTCCTCTCGCCCAAGATGTAGTCGAACGCCTCACCACGACCATGCGCGGCGAGCCCCTCGGGCGTCACCAAGCCAGCCCTGAAGCCCTCCACCAATCGCTCCCTTATGCGCAGCGATTCCGCCCTTGGATGAGTGGGAAAAACGAAGCTCACTTTTACCGCCATTCATCGTTCTCTCGCTTGAGATTAAAACTTGAGCACAAAAAGCTTTTTGAGAGGGTAAAATCACCTGAAAAGCGGTAGTATGCGCATCTCCCCCTTCGCACTCGCCGCCTTTATCGCTGCCCTCGCCGCGCTGGCGACCGCCGCGGTGGCGGGCGAGGGCCTTTTGCCCCTCGCGCTCCTATCGGCGGCTGCAGCCCTTGTAGCGATCGCTATCCTCTTCCAATACAGCAGGCCTTCGAGCGAGACCCCCAGGGTACCGATAGAGGACTTCAGCCTTTGGATGGACGTGGGAGAACCCGCCATCGAGCTCCGGCGCCTCGGGCCCGAGAACATAGATTCGGCGATAAAGATAGTCAGCGCCGATCTCGGCTCGCTCGCGTCCAACGCTGGGCTGTTGAGCCAGAGGCTGTGGATGCTCGTGGGCAGACACGGCTTCGATGAGCTGACGGAGGAGAAAGCGCACAGGCATGCGGAGAACTTGACCTCCGACCTTCGAGCCGCCATCAGAAAGCTCGAGGACAAGAGGACATGGACCGGTGACGGGATACAGCAGGTGCTGGACGTGCTCGAGACATGCGCCTCTCGAGCGGACAGGATCGCGAACAAGTTGTACGATTTTCAAAGGGAGAAGCCGGAGATAATTCGGGCCTACACCGAGCCCTTGCGCAGGGCTTCGGAGAAGCTCTCGCGAGATCTCAGGCTTGCGTCGACCAACCTGAGCAACTACATCAAAAGCATCTCCACACCACCCGCGGGCGCTTGAGCGGTGGCATAGATGGCAAAGCCCCACATAAACTTAGTGTTCATCGGCCACGTCGACCACGGCAAGTCCACGCTCGTGGGCAGGCTTCTTTACGAGATGGGGCTGATCTCGGAAAAGGACCTCAGAGAGGAGGCAGGGTCCTTCAAGTTTGCCTGGGTGATGGACAGGCTCAAGGAGGAGCGGGAGCGAGGGCTGACGATAGAGGTCTCGTACGGAAGGCTCGAGACGTCGAAGAACGAGATAACGATCATCGACGCCCCCGGCCACAGGGACTTCGTCAAGAACATGATAACCGGCGCTAGCCAGGCGGATGCTGCTGTGCTCGTAGTGGCGGCCGACGACGGCATAATGCCCCAGACGCGAGAGCACGCGGCGCTGGCCTTCACGCTGGGCGTGGGGCAGCTCGTCGTGGCGATAAACAAGATGGACTTAGTGAACTTCGATCAAGCGGCCTACGAAAGGCTAAAACGCGACTTGATCTCGCTGCTGAGTGGCATCGGCTACAAAGACGCGGAGAAGCTCATGTACGTGCCGATCGCCGCGTTCCACGGCGATAACGTCACCAAGCGGAGCGAGAGAATGCCGTGGTACGAGGGGCCCACCATCCTCCAAGCGCTCGAGACCTTCAGGGAGCCTCCGAAGCCCATCGACAAACCCCTGCGCATCCCGGTGCAGGATGTGTACTCCATAACCGGCGTGGGCACGGTGCCCATCGGCAGGGTCGAGACCGGCGTGCTCAAGGTGGGAGACGTCGTGGTTTTCGAGCCCTCAGGCGTCAGCGGGGAGGTGAGATCGATAGAGATGCACCATCAACCCCTCCAGCAGGCGGTGCCGGGCGACAACATAGGCTTTAACGTGAGGGGCATAGCGAAGACCGACGTGAAAAGGGGCGATGTCGCGGGACACCCGCACGCGCCCCCAACCGTCGCGAGGGAGTTCACCGCCAAGATCATAGTGCTAACGGTACCGACCGCCATCTCACCCGGCTTTACCCCCCTCTTCCACTGCCATGCGGCCTCGGTGCCTGGTAGGATAGAGGAGATAGTCCAGAAGATAGACCCGCGTACGGGTGAGGTTATCGAGGATAAACCCAGCGCTTTGCGCAAGGGTGAGGCGGGCGTGGTCAAGGTAGTGCCCATGAAACCCATCGTCATTGAACGAGTAGGTGAAATCCCTGAGCTAGCTAGGTTCGCAGTACGCCACGGCGGGCAGACGATAGCGGCGGGGATGTGCATCGATCTATTGCAGGCGAAGTAATTACAGGGCTGGAATTTCAGGGCCCCTGAGCTTGTGGGCGGTCCTGCGCTCGCGCTCTATGAACCGCAAGACCTCCTCCTCCTTTACGCCTATCGCCTTGGATATCACCTTCGGCTCCAGCCCCAAGTCCAAGCCTGCGTAGATCATGTCCAGCTTCTCGTAGGAGATGCCCAGCTCCGCCTCGTCCGTCTGCCCACGCCAAAGTCCGGCCGAGGGAGGCTTCTTGATTATGTGGGCGGGCAGGCGGAGGTACTTCGCGAGTTGCACCACCTGCGTCTTGTACAGGCAGCCGAGCGGCGCCACATCGGCCGCGCCGTCCCCGTATTTGGTGAAATATCCAGCTCTGAGCTCGCTCCGGTTGCTGCTCCCCACGACTAGGCGGTTTTGCAGGTTCGCGTAGTAATAAAGGATCGTCATCCTAACCCTTGGCTTTATGTTGGCAGCCGGCAGGAGGGCACCGACCTTGAAGTCCGTCAAATTCTTCCGCACGCCGAGCACCGCCGGGGTGATCTCGACCACCCTAAAGCCGATGCCCAGCTTGTTCGCGACCTCGCGGGCATCCGCTACGTCGCGTGGGTCGGTCACACCTGCCTCAGGCATCGAGACCCCCAGCACCTTGCCGGCGCCCACCGCCTTGGCGCAGAGAAATGCGGTCGTAGATGAATCTACCCCTCCGCTCAACCCAAGCACGAAGCCATCGGCTTTCGATTCCCTCAACTTTTGTTTGAGGAAGAGCGTCAGCTTGCGCGCGACGACAGGGGGGTTTATCTTTAACGCTTTTTTTATCATCGCCTTCGCGTCCATGATCAAGCCTCAGAAGCGTTTTGGGTAGGAACCGATGACCTTGAGCATGGCCACCTTCCTCTCTACGCCCTCCAAAGCCTCGCGCACCCGCGCCTCCTCGCGATGTCCCTCAAAGTCGATGAAAAAAAGGTAATCGCCCAGCACCTTCTTCGAAGGGCGCGACTCTATCTTCGTCAAGTTTATGTTGCGCGTGGCAAACTCCTGCAGGATCTCGTACAGTATACCCGGCCTATCCTCGGCCGTGTAGAAGACTATCGAGGTCTTGTCGTGACCCGTAGGCGGGCTATCCTCCTTTGCCAAGCACAGGAAGCGGGTGATGTTTATTTCTCCCGGCTCGTACAAATCCTTGCATATAACCTTCAGCCCGTAGAGGGGGGCGAGAGCCCCTGGCCCAATCGCCGCCATGTGGCGCTGCTTGAGCTTGCTTACCTGTTCAGCCGCCTTCGCCGTGCTCGAGACCTCGATCAACTCAGCCATGGGCAAGTTCTTCCTCAGGAAATCGCGGCACTGCGCAAGTGCCTGCGGGTGGGAAAGTACTTGGGTGATGTCCTCAAGCCTCGCGCCGGGAACGCCCAGAAGGCAGTGGGATATCGGCAGGACTATCTCCGCCTTGATCCTCACGTCCCTCCAAGCTAGGGCGTCCAAGGTCTCTCCGACGGAGCCCTCCCGGAGGCTCTCGACCGGAACCACGCCGTATTCCACCTCACCCCTTTCCACGGCCTCCGCCACGTCCATTATCATTGGGTATGGAATTATTTCCGCCCTATCGCCGAATTTCAAGTTGGCGGCGATCTCCGCATATGTTCCCCTCGGACCCAATATCCCCACCTTCATCCCTTCACCTCAAAGCGCTCGTATAGCCTTCTGTAGGCCTTCCGCGCGTCGTCCTCGCCCCATAGCTCCATCGCATCGCTGAAGATTTTCCTCGCGGCCTTGACGTCGCCCGCGGCGAACGCGATGTTGAGCGAGTTGCAGGCCTCC
The DNA here is from genome assembly GCA_038851365.1 of Hadarchaeales archaeon (SeqCode). Lineage (GTDB taxonomy): Archaea > Hadarchaeota > Hadarchaeia > Hadarchaeales > Hadarchaeaceae > CAKZTQ01. Next base: position 5,977 of record JAWCKY010000014.1, on the reverse strand, counting down.
ATCAGCACGCTTCGAGCGAGCTGGGAGTACCTGTTGAACACTTGTATCTCTCCGTACATATCCGGACTGCCGGCTAGGAACGCGAGGGCAACTTCGAGCAGCGCGTCGAACATCGGCGTGCGCAAAGTCGATGCCATCTTTGAATCCTTCATGGAGGTAAGCGTGGAGAGGTAGGAAAGGAGCACGAAGTGCGTCAGGGACTGGGAGATGGCCATCAGCCGATCGTGTTCCTCGGCCTCGAGCTCGGTGACCCTTGCGCCGAGCTCTAGGAGGCGCTGCTTGAACTCAGCATAGATCTCTCCGGGTCTAACAGGTACGGCCAAAAAATCCTTTCCTTTGACATCCTTTGCACCCGGACCGAAGAGGGGATGTATGGAAACGAGCTCGGGTCCGGCCTTTAGCTCCGTCATGACGCCGACGACATCGCTCTTGACGGAGGCGATGTCCATCAGGAGGGAGTTTTTGCGCATGTGTTGCGAGAGCGATTTGACGACTTCGGGCGTCCTGGCGACGGGCACCGCGATTATGGCGATGTCGGCTCTAGCGGCCGCCCCCTCAGCCGATTTCGCGGCGCTCACCCCTAGTTCCTCTGCAGCGCTTTTGGCTTTTTTCACGTCGACGTCCGCGATCACCACCTTCCCCAAGTTCTGCCTCGCGAAGCTCGCGAACCACCTACCCATCGCGCCCGCGCCTATCACCGCAACCTTCAAACCTTTTCACCTCGTCTTCTCAACTCCCGCTTGGCGGCCGCCTCCATAACTTTTATGGGGGCCTTTTTCCCCGTCCATATCTCAAGCGCCAGCGCCCCTTGATATAAGAGCATGCCGAGCCCGTTTAAGGTGCGCGCCCCGACCTTCTTAGCCTCTCGCAACAATCTCGTCTCAAGCGGGTCGTAAACTATGTCGTTGACCAAGAGCCCCGAATGCATCATGTCCGCAGTAACCAGCGTGGCCTTGAGGTTCGGTCGCATGCCGACCGTCGTCGCGTTGATCAATACATCCGCCTGCTCAACCGCCCTCGCTAACTCTTTCCGCTCGATTCCCATATGTTTGACGTCGACGTCGAGTTTCTCGCCCATCTCCATTGCCAGCTGCCTTGCCCTCCAAACAGTGCGATTGGCGATCGTTAACCTTGCTCCCTCCTTGGCAAGCGAGAACGCGATCGCCCTAGCGGCACCCCCGGCCCCCAAGAGCACTACGCTTTTTCCGGCGAGCTCGCCCAGCTCTTGCTTCAGCGCCAGCACCGCGCCAGGACCGTCAGTGTTGAAGCCGACGAGTCTACCTCCCTCGTTTTTCACCGTGTTGACAGCACCCACCATGCTCGCGAACTCGTCTAGCTCATCGAGGAGGCCCAAGATCCCGACCTTGTGCGGATGGGTGACGTTGAGCCCGGATATCCCAAGAGCGCGGACGCCCGCCATGGCATCGGCTAACCTTTGCTGGGGCACGCGAAGGGCGAGGTACACACAGTCCAGCCCTAGCTCCCTGAAGGCGGCATTTATCATAGCTGGCGAGAGGCTTTGCTCCACGGGGTCGCCGATAAGCGCGTAGAGCTTGGTCCTGCCCGAGATCATCGCATCCCCCATATCCCGAGCTCTCGCAAAAGTCGCTTGGTCGTGGGCACGTCGAACTGCCCGGGCGCCGTGGCCTCGCCGACGGCCGCGTAGACTATCCTCGAGCCGAACAATGGCGCCAAGATTCGAGATGGCCTACCGGCCTCGCCCATCGCAAACGACACCATCCCCACGCCGAGCTTTTGGGCCCTCACCAAGAGGTCCAATACCTTCAAGCAATCTCGGGGCTCCTTGGCGAACGTGACTATCTTGGCTATGTCGCACCCCGCCTTTTTCATGCGCCTTGCTACGTCTAGCAAAGCTCGAGAGGTAGGAGTGGTGGAGAGGTTGTGATACGACAAGAGCACGGCCGCTCCTTTCTCCTCGGCGGCGGACGTGACTTCCTTGAGCAAACGTCTGGGCGTGGATAGCTCGATGTCCACGCAGGCAGCCCCTTCCTCGATGCCCTCGATCAAGGAAGCGACGCGGGCCTGTTCCGTCCCCTTGTATCTTCCTCCTTCCCGCTCCGGGCGATTCGTCACGATGGTCGGCAGATCGTGGCGCAACAACTTCTTCCAATCTACTGGCCCGCGCAAACCGTCGAGCCTTAGCTCGATGAGGTCCACCTCTTGCTCGAGGGCCTTCGCTACGCCGGCCACCATGCCCTCCAGGTCATCGGAGATCACGGAACCGCAGATGGCTGGCGCGCGGAGCTGATATCCGCCGAGTGAAAACACGTGGCTACCTCTCTATTATCGTTTCCTCTACCTTGATGCCGAAGTGGCGGCCGGCTCGCTCGACGTGGACGAGCACCTCCTCGCCGCCCCTCAGCGAGGTCACCGGAAGGGGCTTGCCGTCCTTGGCTACGAGGTTTATGGTCTCGGCATTTTGGAGGAGGACCTTGAACGTCCTCCCTTCATGCTCCGCCTCCACCAACACCAGCGGCCTTCGCTCGATCTTGACCCTCCCGACCACACCAGCGCGGGAGCTCCCCTTTGCGTCGACGATCAGCACCTCGTCCCCGGCTCGGAGCTCAGAAAGGTACTTGGTCCTGCCACCGGGCAGCCTGATGTACGAGTGCACCGCTCCAGCGTTCACCCTGAACGGCCGCGGCTCCACGTACTTGCTCGGGAGGGTCTCGGAGTGCACCAAGAACAAGCCATCCGCTTGGCTGCCGACCAGCATGCCCTCGCCGACCTCCATGAGCGAACAGGTGTCGACGCAAGCGCGGTCCCCCATGCCCACGGGCCTAGCCGTCACCACCTTGGCGGGGACCAGCTCGAGTTTCTCCAGGGCGAGGCTCTCGAGCACCCCGCAGACCCTCTTGATCTCGTCGATGCCGCCCTCGCGGGGGTCCAACATCACGCCATCGGCCCCTATCTCGAGGGTCTCGACCGCTGTCCTGGCTTCCTCGGCATCCCTTACGCCCGCGAGCACCCTAGCGCCCGTGCCGTGGAGCTCGGCGATCAAGTTCTCGAGCGGGATCACCTTCCAGTCTCGCCCAATGGCGATGAGGAAGTCGGCGGCCCTCCCTGCCCTCGCCGCCGCCCGCTCGAGCTCCTTGTCGGCTATCTCGACGAGGATCGCCGCCCTCCTGCCCTCCGAGCGCAACTTGCCCGCGGTCGCGATGGCCTGCTCGACCTCGTCCACCGTGGTTGCGCTGAGCATCACGACGTCGGCGCCCGCCGCGAGCTCTGGGGACACGACCATCCTCGCGCCAAGTACCCTCGCCGCCTCAACGTCCTCGGGAGGCACCACGATGGCCTCCGCGCCCGCCTCGACGGCCGCAGCCGCTAAGCGCTTCCGCTGCTCCCACGGCGCGGCCCAGTCGACCCTGACCCAAACGCTCTTGCGCAATCCCCTCACCGCTTCAGCTCTCGCATCGCTTGCTCCACTGAGGCACCCTCGTGGACTATCTTCGCCAGTGCCCTCACCATTGCAGTTGGGTCGCGGTGCTGGAACACGTTGCGCCCGATGGAGACCCCTATGGCCCCGGCTTGAATGGCCTCGTAAGCCATCCTCAGCACCTCCTCGTCGGTGGTCATCTTAGGTCCGCCGGCTATCACCACTGGCACGGGACAGCCCCTCACGACCTTCCTGAACGAGTCCACGTCGCCTGTGTAGTTCGTCTTGATGACGTCCGCTCCCAGCTCCGCCCCTACGCGCGCTGCGTGGGCAACCATCTCGGGCGCGTGTTCGCTCGTGACCTTGGGCCCGCGGGGATACATCATCGCCAGCAGGGGCATCCCCCAGAGCGCGCACGTCTCCGCCACCTGTCCCAGAGCCCTCAGCTGCTCGGGTTCGTTGGCTGCTCCGATGTTCACGTGCACCGACACCGCATCCGCGCCCAGGCGAATCGCCTCCTCCACGGACGCGACCAAGGTTTTGCTGTGCGGGTCTGGGCCTATCGAAGTGCTACCCGAGAGGTGCAGGATCAGGCCTATGTCCCTGCCGTAGCCCCTGTAGCCTGCCCTAACTATGCCCTTGTGCTCGACCACCGCGTTTGCGCCCCCCTCCGCGACCTTGTTCACCATCGCGGCCATATCCTCTAAGCCAGCTATGGGGCCCATGCTGAGCCCGTGGTCCATGGGCACTATCACCGTTCGGCGGGTTTCTCGGTTTATTATCCGATCTAACCGAATTTTCTTACCGATCTCCGACACAATCGAACACCTCCCGTAGAGTTGATATTCGCGCTAAAAAACGTGTCGAGCGAGCGAACAGGCGGCCTGGGGTCTGCGCTACCTCAGCGATAAAGGCAACGGAACCCTAGACACCCCACTGGCCTCGCCATGCGCTCACCACGACATTTTACGGTTCTCATCGACCCTAATTAAAGCTTTCGGGGGTCGCCGCGCCGAGACGACAAGTCAGCTTTTTAGGTCGGCCGGGAGACTTCTAAGCGGGAAGCTAATGGCTGTTTTGAAGGTCAGGCCTTCTACCCTGAGCGGTGAAATCACTGCTCCCCCATCGAAGAGCTATACCCATCGGGCGTTCGCCATCGGGTTGCTCGCCCGCGGCAACACAGAGGTAGTCGGGCCTCTGCTGAGCCTAGACACGAAGGCCACCATCGAGGCGGCTAGAATACTGGGGGCGGAGGTCGCTGGACGGGGCGATATTTGGCGAGTGGTGGGCACCTCTGGGAATATCGAGCCAAGGCGGGAGCTCATCGACGTCCGCAACTCAGGCACCACCCTTCGCTTGATGAGCGCTATAGCCTCGCTCTCGCCTAAACCCGTGCGCCTCACGGGCGATGCGTCGATCCTCGCCAGGCCCATGGGGCAACTGGTGGATGCCCTCGTGAAGCTCGGCGCGAGGGCTAGGTGCGAGGGGCCCAAGGGGCGGCCGCCGGTGGTGGTGGGCGGCGGACTGAAGGGGGGAGAGGTGGAGATGGGCGAGGTGATGAGCTCGCAGTTCATCTCCGCCCTCCTGCTCGCCTCCCCCTACGCCGAGGGGGACGTGGAGATACACCTCGCCGAGGAGCCGAGGTCAAAGCCTTACGTCGAGATCACCTTGGAAATGCTGGAGGCGGTGGGCGCGAGGATCAAGCGCGGCCGGGACTTGACGAGGTTTGAGATCCCAGGCGGGCAAGTATACCGCGCGACGACGTTCGAGATACCCGGGGACTTCTCCTCCGCCGCCTTCCCGCTCGCGGCGGCGGCGCTCGTGGGCAGCGGGGTCAGGGTTGCTAACCTCGACGTCCGCGGGCTTCAGGGGGATAGGCGCATCGTCGACCTCCTCCGAGAGTTCGGCGCCGACGTGAAGGTCAAGGGAACGACGGTTGAGGTCTCGAGGGGGGAGGAGCTAGTAGGGATCGAGGCCGACTGCGGGGATATCCCCGACCTCGTGCCCGCGCTAGCCGTGCTGGGAGCGTACGCGGAGGGGCGAACGATCCTCACTAATATCCCCCACCTCCGCTACAAGGAGACGGATCGCCTGCGCGCGATAGCCCTGGAGCTCCGGAAGATGGGGGCAAGCGTGAAGGAGTTACCCGGCGAATTACGCGTTCACGGCGCGCGCCAGCTGAAGGGTGCCCGCCTTAAATCGTACGGCGACCACCGCATGGCGATGGCCCTAGCGGTGGCAGGCCTAGCCGCGAAGGCGAGATGTTTAGGGTCACCACGTTTGGCGAATCGCATGGCCAGGCTATAGGTGTGATCGTCGACGGCGTGCCCGCTGGCATGCCCTTGAGCGAGGCTGACATCCAGAGGGAGCTTGACAGGAGGCGCCCCGGTCAATCTCTGATCTCCAGCCCTAGAGCTGAGGTCGACCGCGTCGAGATACTATCCGGCGTCTTCGAGGGGAAGACGCTGGGCACGCCCATATGCATGGTGGTGCGCAACGTGGACGTGGACTCGAGGCCGTACGAGGCCATAAGGACCAAGCCGAGGCCAGGGCACGCGGACCTCGCGTACTGGCTGAAGT
>JAWCKY010000013.1:0-8020 GCA_038851365.1 Hadarchaeales archaeon (SeqCode) | reverse complement strand
AAGGCGTCTATCACGTTCCCTACGCATATTGTTACCGCTGCGCCTTCAAGCAGGAGTATCCGGACTGTGGGCTATGGTGCGTTGGCTACATCGAAGACATAGTGCTCAAGAAACTTTGCCCGCCGGAGGATACGGCTTGCATGATAGTGGAACCGATTCAAGGTGCTGCCGGCTATATAGTCCCACCAGATGAATTTTTGCCGGCGCTGGCAAAGCTATGCAAGGAAAATAACATGATCCTCGTTGTCGACGAAGTCCAGACCGGCTTTTGCCGCACCGGCAAATGGTTTGCCTGTGAACATTGGAGGGTAGAGCCGGATATAATCACACTCTCAAAAGCCATCGCTGCAGGCTTGCCATGCGGCGCAGCGATAGCTCGCGCCGAGATCATGGATTGGGCACCCGGGGCCCACGAAAACACCTTGGGGGGAAACCCCGTAGTCTGCGCCGCCGCGCTTGCGGTGCTAGATGTGTTGAAGTCGGAGAGATTGGCGGATAATGCTTCCAAGATCGGGAGCTACATGCTCGACCGATTCAAGGAGATGATGGACAAGCATGAGCTCATCGGAGACGTTCGGGGGAAGGGCTTGATGATCGGAATAGAGCTGGTAAGGGACAGGAAGACGAAGGAACCAGCGAGGAAGGAGCGAAACGAGTTGCTCACGAGTGCGTTCAAGCGTGGGCTGGTGCTCTTAGGCGCTGGTACATCGTCGATTAGGTTGGCCCCGCCGTTGGTCCTGACGAGAGAACAAGCCGACGTCGGCCTGCAAATCTTCGAGGAATCGCTGGAGGAAGTCGAGCGCAAATAGCCATTTAAGCCCCCCGAACCACAACAAAGTGAAAGCCATGCTCGAAGGATACGTTAGCCGAATCGCCCTGATGTTGATCCTGCTGGGAGCAGGAATGGCTGCGCGACGAGTAAAGTTCTTTCGACCCGTATTCGAGGTAATTAACACAGTTGTAATTTGGGCCATGTTGCCTGCCTTGATATTCAGCTCGATAACTAGCCAGAGTCTGAGAATACACGACCACGGCAGCGCCATATTGCTTGCGTTCCTAGGTCTGGGTTTCTGCTTTGTGATTTCAACGGTGGCGACGAGCATTAGGCGATTAAATCGAGAGGCGAGCGTTGCGATAACGTTGAATGCCTCGTTCATGAATGTCACGCACCTCGGCCTGCCCGCCGTGTATGCCATCGTCGGCCCTCGCGGGTTGTCCCCCGCCAGTTTTTATGCGATGGTTATCGGAATTTTGCATCTTATCTTCGGTACGGCCTTGGCTTCCGCGGCCGCTAGAAGGCGCGTAAGCGCGCGGTCAATTTTAGAGAGTTTGCTGACCTTTCCGCCCGCATTTGCCCTCATCGTAGCGCTGCTTTTCGTTGGCTTCAAGGCTTACCCTCCAGATGAGATGATGGCGGTACTCGACTACATCGCGAGCCCATCGTTGGTATTGATGCTCTTGTTGGTGGGATATCAAATGCCGCTAGTAGACCCGCGCAAGCACCTTCAGGACTTGACCGCCGTGGGGGTCATTAGGCTGGTGATATGTCCGCTCGTGACGTACGCGTTCATGGGCTTGTTGGACCCAAGTGAGACGGTGAGAAAAAGCATCATGATTCAAGCTACCATGCCGCCAGCGATCTTCAATATGATTCTTGCCCATAATTTTAAATTGGATGTTCAACATTACGGGGTATTGGTCTTTTATTTGACGTTGGCATCCATGCTAGCGGCAGTGCCCATCGTCGGATACGTGATGATGTAGAAACTCTTAGGTAGGACCTACTGGCACACCGACGTCCTGGAGCGTGGCCTCGCCACAAAGGAGCAAACGCAACGCCTTGTGGAGATCTTCGATCTTAACCCTCACTTGTGCGGTAGTGTCCCGATCTCGAATAGTCACCGTATCGTCCTGGAGCGTTTGATGATCGATCGTAACGCAGTAAGGCGTACCGACTTCATCCGCGCGAGCGTATCTCCTACCTATCGAACCGGAATCGTCGTACTCGACTAAGAAGCCCTTTTGCCTCAAACCCTCAAATACAGTTATGGCCTTTTCCGGTAAACCGTTCCGATTCAAGAGCGGGAATACCCCCACTTCTATTGGCGCTAACTCCCTTTTCAGCTTAAGATACGTGCGGTCCCCTTCCTGGACAAAGGAATGCTCCAACACGCAATAGAAAGTACGGTCTATACCGTATGATGGCTCGACTACATGACAAATCACTTTGCGTTTTTCTTCAGGTAGAAAGACCGAAAGATCTTCACCGCTGAACTCGGAGTGACGCCTCAAATCATAATCCGTGCGATAGGCCAGCCCAGCCACCTCAACCCAACCGAACCTTTCGGTTAACACCTCCGCATCCCACGTCTCGGACGAATAGTGAGCTCGTTGACCTGAGGTTTGTTGTCTAAACCTGATCGCCTCGTCAGGGATGCCTAAGTCGACCAAAAAACGCTTAGTCAAAACCATGTAGTAGGCCATCAACTCGTTGCACACGATTCCATTCTTGACCGCTTGCTCGGCCCTGATCTCTACCGTTTCCATCTTGCCTTTTTCTTGGTCGCCCGCGGGCCACAATCGAATTTTTTCGTCTGCAACGCTTGAGAACTTGGGGTGATGTGAGTTCTGTGGATCAAAGAAAACCTCTGCTTCGGCCATCGTAAATTCCCTCAGGCGTATGATCCCCTGTCGTGGTGAGATCTCGTTTCGAAAGCCTCTGCCTATTTGCACCACGCCAAATGGTATTTTACCTCGAGCATGACGTTGAAGCCTCTTAAAGTCTATGAAAATCGTTTGAGCCGTTTCCGGCCGGAGATAGCTTACCCTCTTCGTCCCGGGACCAATCGTCGTGCGAAACATCGCGTTAAATTCGAAAATCGGCCCCAATTCTCCACCGCAATCCGGGCACTTCACGTGTCGCCCATCTACGAACTTTTGAACTTCCTCTCTTGGCATCCCCTCGATGTCCTTTCCCGTGGCCTCCTTTACTACATCGATTACCCTAAAGGGCGTCCCGCACTTCTGACACTCGGCCATCAAATCTATAAAATGATCGACGTGACCGCTTGCTTTGAGGACTTCCTCCGGCAGGATGCTTGGCGAGTCTATCTCAAAAAATCCTTCCCGGATCACATAATATTCACGCCACTTTCGGATTATCTTTTCCTTGAGCACCGAACCTAGCGGGCCGAAATCATAGAAACCACCGACACCTCCATATAGCTCAAAAGATGGCCAAATGAAGCCACGCCTCTTGGCGATATCCATAAGCTTCTCGTGTTTATCTCGTTTCAATGGCCCACCGCAATTCCTTGAACGATTTCGAGACTAAAAATATTCCTGAATGGCTAGGTGATCAGTGCCTGAAGTAGGTCAACATCGCGTACTATCCCTAGCAACGCGCCTTCCGCGGAAATTACTGGCGTCTGTTCGATCTTATGTTGTTTCATCAACTCGGCGCACCTGCTTACCGTCGTCCGCCGACTTATGGTGATCAACTCCTTCGTCATCACGTCGCGCACGAGCTTATCGGGAATTTTAAGCTTTCTCTTGGTGATGTAAATCCGGTTCTCGCTGTCCCAAGTCCAGCTATCGCCCTCCGTGCGACCCGCCATCTGGCTCATCTTCGACTCGGTTTCGATATCGCTTATCTTCACTATATCCGCATCGCCGATCATGCCCACCAAGTTCCCGTTTTCATCGATTACTGGCAAAACCCGGAATCCCGAAAGCGCCATTATCTCTATCGCCGCCTTTAAGGGTGTGCCATCCCACACGGCGATGACATGAGGGCGCATGTAATCAGAGGCCGGTTTCTCTATGTTCATCGTGGCGATGGCGCGGTAGACGATATCCCTGACGGTGACTATCCCCACGAGTTTGCCGTCCTTCAAAACTGGCAATCTCCTCGTATGCGAAGTCAAAAGGCGTTTCGCGGCCTCCTCAAGTGGATCGTCTGGAGCAACGGTGGGGACATCGCGATCTACAAGCATAGCGAGCTGTTCCTCATCCGGGTGTTCGAATAGCTTTCGCAGCGTGACCATGCCAACCAGTTCATCGGTGCCCTGTTTCACCACGGGCACGGCGCTAGCGCCGAGCTTCCTGAGCAGCTCTAGAGCTTCCGCTCTAGTTCCGGGCACCTCCACCCACTTGACCTCTTTGGTCATCACGTCCTTGACCTGCATGTTTTTCCCTGCCTAATTCATCCTACACCGCGTTAATTCCAAAGAATTCGATTTTTCTTTTTGCGCGATGACTTATAAAATTTTGCCATCGACGCAAATGGCCCTTATGTTATCCGCTCGTGCGCGATTGACCAGACCAGCATAGACATCGGTCAAATTGGTGAGGTTGTTCCCCCTAGCCAAAATAAGAAACGTGGCTGGATTACCTTCTTTGATGGCGCCCCAAGGAAGTTTAAATATGGAGAGTGGAGCTAGCGTCGCTGCCTTGAGCAATCTCCTAGCTTCTTCCCCACCAACTTCATCGTTGGCGCGACGTAGACATGCCCAAGTAAAGGCAAGTTCCTCGAACATGTTTGGTTGACAGGCGGTGACGTTGTCCGTACCTAAACAAAATTCGATGTTCAACGCCAGCGCGATATGCAAGGGTGGAACGCCTACGCCAAACAAACTATTTGCTCTAGGGCAAAACACCACCGGTACCCCCGCCCGACGGATGGTTTTAAGATCACGCTCCATAGCCCAAGTAGCGTGCACCAAAAAGGAGGGCCTTAATCTTAATGCAAAGCGTATCTCATTGCTAATGGCGCGAGGCGAAACCCCTCGCTCCTCCGCGACGTGGACGGCAAAAAGTTTATTCGCCTCCGAAACCCGATGGGCGATCCTCTCTAACGCTCTCTGCTCGAACGCGTCTACGGACGGCAATCCCATCCCGTCCGCCACCTTGAGGACATCCTCTAACTCCTCTATCGTGGATGGGCGACCAAGGGCGATCGAAGTAACGGGATATCTAGATGCCGCACGTAAGAGTTTTACACCCCTCACGCCCCCTTCCCTAAAATCGACGTGAGCCATGGTCCCGGTTCGTAGCATGTCCTTTATCGCTAAGCGCATCGCGGCAATGATCTCACTCTTTTGTGCGGAATCCAAAGCGAGAAATTTCAAGCCGCCTGGCCCAACCACCTCGTATTGTTTTTTCCCTAAGTAAAGCTCCTTGCTAACGGCGTCCGCGATGTGGGTATGAGCGTTGACAAACGGGGGCAAGACAAACCCGCGCTTCAGATCCATAGCGCGGCTCAAAGGCACGCCGCTGCAAATTTTTTCGATTACCCCCCGGTGGATCACCAAATAGCCACGCGTGATTTCTAAATCATCGCCCTCGAGGATAGTTGCGTTGGAGAGGGTTTGTTTGTGCATCGAGCCCATTTATTACCGCGGGACCACTTAAATCTCTATCAAGTACGGCTGGGAAACATGCGGCTCTTCGTATACAATGCGAAAGAATGTGATCCGAAGAGGTGTACGGCAGTCCGCCTTCAGCGTGCTGGCAAAGTCATAATGGTTTACCGATTTCGAGACCTTCCCGCCGGGGCGATCTTACTCGACCCGTTGGCGGAAAAAGCTCTCTCAAAAGAGGATGCAAATACGGCGAGAGCACGGGGACTGGCAGCTCTGGACTGTTCTTGGAAGCAGATCGAACAGATCATTCACGCGAGAAAGAGAATGTTGCCCAGAAGCTTGCCTTACTTGGTCGCCGCAAACCCAACGCACTATGGACGACCCACCATACTGAGCACCGCCGAAGCGCTTGCCGCTGCTTTGTTCATTCTCGGCGAACCCGAACAAGCAAACGATTTACTTAAAATCTTCAAGTGGGGACCAACCTTCCTCGAACTAAATCGGGAATTATTAGAGAAATATGCGTGCGCGAAAGATAGCTCCGAGGTTATCGCCCGCCAACAGGAGATCATGTCTAGGTTGGGGGGTGAGACAAAAATTTAAACCATTACCGCCAAAATTAGAGTGGTGCCTACATGCGCAGGCGGGAAGAAACGATGCCTCCCACGGGGGCCGGCCTTATCCGTTACTTTAGAGAGGAGACACATGGAATTAAGATATCGCCCAAAAGTGTGCTGGCCTTTACCATAGCCGTGATTATTTTTGAGATATTTTTGAGATTTTACGGGAAAGCGTTGTTCGGATTTTAAAAAAAAGCTTTAAAAGTGTCCTGTCCGAGCCATTTCCTCGAGCCTTTGGATCCTCTTTTCTGTTAGCGGGTGCGTCGAGAACAGCTCCACGATACTATCACCGCGGAAGGGATTGACTATGAACATGTGGGAGGTGGATGGGTTGCCCTCCCGCAGGGGCCTTTGCCTCACTACTGACTCTAAAGTCCTGAGCGCGCTTGCCAATGCGAGGGGCTTTCGAGATATCCTAGCACCCTCCTCGTCCGCCCCATATTCCCGTGTCCTCGAAACGGACAACCTTATCAGGGTGGCCGCGATGGGTACCAAAATCAGCGCTAGAAGCGCCAAGATCGCCGATCCGGCATTGCCCCTATCCCTCCCGCCACCGGCGAAGACCCCAAATCGACCTATTAGCGCTAGCCAAGCAATCGCACCGGCGATCATCGCCGCCATCGTACTCACCAACATGTCACGGTTCTTTATGTGGGCGATCTCGTGCCCAAGAACCCCCTCTAACTCTTCCTTGTTAAGCACCTTCATCGCTCCCGTCGTCACCGCGACCACAGCGTTAGACGGATTTCTGCCTGTTGCAAAAGCGTTTGGTACATCGCTAGGCACAATAGCTACCTTGGGCTTCGGTAGCCTAGCACTCGCCGCCAACCGCTCCACTATCGCATGAAGTTCTGGTTCTTCGTGCTCGTTCACGATCTTTGCCCTATAAAGCTTGAGTACCCATTTGTCAGCGTACCAATAGCTGAAGAGGTTCATTATCATGGCAACGATGAACGCTGCACTCACCGCATAAGTTATGGAAACACCGGTGAGCAAACCTACGATGTAACCAATTATTAATAAGAGGGCCGTAAGCGCTCCCATCAGCAGAACCGTCCTTCCGCCGGCGCCCATTTCTACCCCTTCTTAATTGAGTATGTCCATCGTCTTAAAAAACTTCCTCAAGCCAATCTATCTTTCCAGGTCGAAGCGAGACCTTACCAGATAATGCATCAGTGAAAATCTTAACGGCCGCTCGCGGCCTAAGCTTCGTCGTATCAATCTCGTACACCTTATTCATGCCGTGCGCTTGAACGGCCTCCCAGAGAATTATACTTAGTGCTTCGGCCTCGATGTTGTCTCGCAATTTTGCTCCAGAGTACTTGCGCGCCCTAAGCCTTCGTTCCAACACTTTAGGATGAGCACGGAGGACGACCACGTGCGTTAGGTATTTCGTCTGCAAGAGGTGGGCCAATAATCCTTCTACCACGATATTTCCCTCGGTATTTTTTACGATGCGGGAGAACTCAGCGCGCATTTTTCGCTCGTCCGCGACTAAAGTGCCATCTGCATCGCGCGTATAGATTTTCTTCTCGCGGATAAGTTCATTCAAATCTATCAAGTGAGCATTTAACCTTCTAGCGAGCGCACGAGCAAATTTCGACTTGCCGGTGCCCGGAGTACCGCTAACCGCGATTATAAGCCTCTTCATCTGGGTCGAGCCCTTAGAGCTTTTCATCACGCAAATCTATCATGTCTTCTATCTTCTCGCCGGTCGAGATCAGCGTTACGGGAACCCCAAGCTCATCCTCTATCCGTTGGATGAAGGCTCTAGCATCAGACGTGAGCTGCGCCAGACTGCGAGCGCCGGAGCAACTCCTGAAAAGTCTATCTATGCACGTTATCACGGCCTGCGTAGCGCCATTTACCATAACCGCCCGTTTAGCGAGCTCAAAGTCGAAGCCGCCGATTCGTCTTCGCCTGCCCGTGACGGTTCCATATTCGACGATGCCCATTTCCTCCGCCTTTTCTGGAGGGATTTCGGTAGCGAGAGGCCCCCCACCCACGCGGCTAACGTATGCCTTAAAAACCAACATG
>JAWCKY010000012.1:0-19921 GCA_038851365.1 Hadarchaeales archaeon (SeqCode) | reverse complement strand
GCGAGGAGGACGTTCGAGGAGGTTAGGCGAGGTTCGACCGGGGGAGGACGAGGCGGGGCTGGCGCGCCGGGGCCCTCTGGGGGGAGGGGGGTGGCCGGCAGACCTGTATTTAAGGGTTTCGGGAGATGGAAGTGGGCTCCAAAAGGCTTAAACCCCCTCCTGCGGCTACTATAAATTGGGGTATGGTGACGATACCGAGCCCTCGCCGAAGGGGTCGAGTTGAGATACTTGCGGATATTTTATCGGCCGCCATAGACGGCGCCAGGGGCACCCACATCATGTATCGCGCTAACATCAACTTCGCCCAGCGCAAGAAGTACCTCGCCGAAGCCCTGAGCGCGGGCCTCATAGAGGTCAGGGTGAGGTCCCCCCTGGTCTACGTGACGACCGAGAAGGGGCACGAGTGGCTTAGGGCTTATAGGAAACTGCTCGAGGACCTCCCCGAGGGTTCCGACTGATGGCCCGAGGGAGCGAGCGAACGCTTTTCCCCGCCGACCCTTGGGTCCCCCTTCCACGCCTCTCGTTCAACAGTAGAACGTCGAGGCGAGTGGAGGATAGTTTCAGAAGACTTTTATCGCTCGCTGCCAGCCTCTCGCTTGGAGATCCCGAGGAATGAGGGATGATAGTCGAACTCAGCGTCGGGTTGCTCGCGGCCTGCGCCGCGGGTTGCGCCCTGTGGAAGCTTAGGGCGAGGAAGGCAGCGATGCGAGGGCGGGTGCTGCGCTACTGGGAGGTGAGGGACCTCGAGGAGGAACGATGAATGCCAGGGAAAACCCTCTCATCGCAGCCCTCCTGATAGCCCTCGCCTGCGTGCTGGTGTTCGCTTTGGAGGACGACGGAAGGCTGGAGGCCACCAACCTCGGGGTCTCCGGGATGGCGCTCGGCGATGGCGAGTGGGCCCGCGCCCTGACCTTCATGTTCGCCCACTGCAGTGCACAGCACCTGCTGGTGAACCTCGTGGGCCTAGCGGCGGTGGCGGTGCTCGCCTGGGAGCTGAGGCTCTCCAGCTCGGCCTTCCTGGGGGTATTCGTCGCCGTCAGCATGCTGACGGTGGTGCCGGTCGCGCTACTGCTGGAGGAGCCCTACGTCTTCCTGGGCGCCTCGGCGGGGGTGAGCGGGCTGTTCGGCGCGGTGGCGGTGGAGTTCAGGCGCTACGGCTTCCCCGCGGCGAGGGTGCTGCTCCTGTTCGCGCTGGCGCTCGTCGTCGGCCCCCTGCTCGAGGGCCTGCAGGTGGCGACCGGCACGGCTGCGATGCAGGCGCTGATGCACCTCACCGCTCTAGTGGTGGGCGCGGAGCTCGCCCTGAGCCGGGCGTACTGGAGCCCTGACGGGCGAACGAGGTGAAGGGATTGAGGACCAAAACCGGCATCCACGGGCTGGACGAACTGGTCGGCGGGGGTTTTCCGCGCGGCAGCTGCGTGCTGGTGACGGGCAAGGTGGGCACGGGCAAGTCCATCTTCGCCATGCAGTACATAGCCAACGGCATCCAGGAGCACGGTGAGCCAGGGGTCTTCGTCTCGCTGGAGCGGGAGCGCAGGGCGCTGTACGACGACGGTGCTGCCTTCGGCTGGCAGCTCCAACGACTGGAGAAGGAGGGCAGCCTTCAGATCCTCGGTGGCCCGATAGCCAGCGTGGCCAAGGCTATGAAGAAGGCGGAGGCGGCGATAGAGGATATCTTCGACGAGATCGCGGAGGCGGTGGAGGGAGCCGAAGCCAAGCGCGCCGCGGTGGACGGCGTCGAGAAGCTGGCGATCTTCGCCCCCGACGAGGTCTCGCTCAGGCTCCAGCTAGGGGACCTCAAGGACAGGTTGGCGGGGCTGGGGTGCACCACGCTGCTGACCTGCGAGGGGGACGAGGAGGGGCTGAGCAAGCTGGGCATCGAGGACGTGGTCGACGGGGTCATCGTGCTCTACTACGAGGGCGAGGGCCTGACGCGGGACAGGGCGCTGGAGATCAGGAAGATGAGGGGCACGGCGCACAGCAACCAGCTGCACTTCTTCGACATAACGGACAAGGGGATAGTGATCAAGAAGTTGCCGGAGGAGCTCAAGGTAGGACAAGCTGGCGAACGAGTGGCGACGAGCGCTTAGGCAACCGTCACCGGCATGGTCGTCGCATCTTAGCTAGGATCATGTCGCGGCGAGCCTCACCACGAGCCTCGTCCTCGGCCCCACGAGCACCTCCCCTGGAGGTGTCGTCGAGACCACCCTCACCTCGCACTCGCCCCTTATCAGCGCCTCGTGGACGGCCGCGAACGGCAGGGGGTCGCGGTATCCGATCTTCAAGGGCTGGCCGCGCCACCTGAGCCTCAGGTAGGGGACCATGGCTTGAAGTCCTTTCCTACTTATGCTCAGCGCGACCTCGACGCGCTTGGCGACCGGGCGCCTCTCATCTCCCAAAAACCAACCTCCTCATTTTAGAAGAGAAGATTACCCCGTTGGTTTTTAAAAAGTTTTTGTCGAATATTCGTACGAATATCCGTCGAGCAGCGACAAGTTCATGCGTTGAAAGCTGTAGAAATCGCCCTATTCATCACCACGCTTTCGCTCTGATCGCTGAGTCCCTGACCCGTCGAGTGCCCCAACCTCAATGGCGTTGTTAGTTTTGGGGCCTTCATTTTCATGCCTTTTAGGAATTTCAAGATACGCTATTCGGTCTCTCGGGTTAAAATGCAGGGATAACCCATGATCCTCTAAAAAATCATTTCCAAGTATCGTCGGAATATCTTTTATTTCTCTCCATATTTTTTCATCGATTTTTGTAGGGACAAGTACGCCTAAAGACGGCAAAACGATCTCAAGCGATTCTCCCTCTACCGCTTTGAAATGAATCGTGACGTTTTTAATTGGATGATTTAAAAAATGATGTCCTGCAAGACCGACGCTAGGTCCGGATCGCATTTTCGTGATGGGCAACCTAGAGGCGATCGCATCCCTTGGGGACAAGACCGTGAACGGGCTGCCAGTGTCGATTAGTGCATCTATGGTTTTAACGAACGGTTTCAGTATCGTAAAAGTTACGAAGGGGAAGGGTTTGTCTTGAATGAATCGCCTGACAAAACAATGAATCTTTGCCATGAAAAACCTCACAGGATGAAAGAGACATCCCTTCGTGGGATGGACTCTATCAGCAGAAGGGTGGAATCCTCACCTTTTTCCTCCAATCCCCTCAAAAGGTCTTCGATCGTTTCAGCTTCGTACACGACCTTTTTGTTTTTCACCGCGAATACCTTTCCTTCGAGTTTTTTCTTGAGTTCATCGTAATTTTCGCTGAGCCACTTATTGTCCTCCTCTATTGATTTGAGAAGTTCCAAGAGCTTGGTTTCTTCCATCAAGTATCCCCCTCTTTTTCATCTGCCGAAAAGCTTTTAGAGCTTTCTTTTCATCTGTCGAATATTCGTAACGAATATCCGTCGAGTTCACGTGTTGAACAACTTCTGTGAAGTTTCTGAGCTCTGCTCCTTAACTGAGGTTCTCGCCCTCTTTTAAAATCGCCGGCCAACTTTCATTCGGGGCCGGGGAGGGCTCCGCAAGGAGGCAAGGGGTTGGCCGGGGCAAGGCTAGTCCATTGGCTTTGTGCCATTTGGCTTCTTGCTATTTCCGCCCGCTGCCTTCAGTTCCAGCTGGAGGGCGGGACCGTGACCTTCGCGCCGTACGACCTCTTCGTCGACTGGTTGCCGGGCGTCCTCCTCTCCATCGCCTCGCTCTCGCTGCTGGCGGCGGAGTTTTATCGCGGGCGGTCCTTAACGACCAGCTCCGTCGGTCGCTCTCGAGGCCTGCTCTTGGCCGTCGCCTGCGCCATCGCCTTAGCGCTGCTCGTCTGCGCCGTGGCGCTCACCTCCTTCGCTGACGCCCTGCAGGGGGTCCTCGAGGCCCTGTTTTAAGGCGAGCAAAAGCGCTAGCGCATAAAACGTCGATCCGGGCGAGAGCTCAGACCCTCGAGGGTAGAGCAGTAGCGGTGTTCTCTATCCGTATCACCGCCCTTCCCTTTTTGACCGTCA
The DNA here is from genome assembly GCA_038851365.1 of Hadarchaeales archaeon (SeqCode). Taxonomy (GTDB): domain Archaea; phylum Hadarchaeota; class Hadarchaeia; order Hadarchaeales; family Hadarchaeaceae; genus CAKZTQ01. The sequence goes on along the minus strand of JAWCKY010000012.1, from coordinate 15,921 downwards.
GGATGCCGGAGGCGGTCCGTATCTTGTCCTCGCTCGTGGGCCTTATGCCCAGCTCATCGGCTAGCCCTTGTGGCAGGGTCGTGAGGGTCGCTCCGGTGTCCACTAAACCCCCTCACCTTCTTTCCCTTAGCTTTATCTTGGTCTAGGATCTCCACGTCGACCAAAACGTGACCCATGGGACCCTCTAATCTTTGGTCGTTGCCCTTTTATCCTTGTCCCCATCGATGTCGCCCCGTCGCGATCCCCCGAGCGAATCGCGCGGCTTCTCCCGATCTCACCGCGGTTGCTTAAGGGGTCTTCCGCGTCGTCGACCGCTTTTGTCGAATATTCGTAACGAATATCCGTCATCACCAGCGGGGTTCGCTTGTTTAACGACAGCCAGCCCCGCCGCGGCGGGGTCAAGCGCCGGCCAGCGCCAGCAGGAAGCGCCAGTAGAGGTCGCCGTAGGCGAGCGAGACGACGAGCCCCAGCGCGAGCGCCGGAGCATAGGGCATGCCCTTCTTGATCCTGATCTTCCCCCTCAGCTTGCCCTTCCTCGCCAGGCGCTTGAGCTCCCTCACCTGTCCCCTCGTCAACCCGGCGGCGACCCTCGGGTCGGCGAGCAGGCGATCGCCCTCCCTCAACTTGAGCCCGAGCCCCAGCAAGCTGGTTTGCCGCCTCACCACCCTGTCGCCGCGCACGCAGATGGCTTGGGCGGGGATCATCCCCTCCTTCAGCTCGTGGACGTCCACCTCCTCCTGCAACACCTCCTTGCTCGCTACCCTCGCGGCGTCCCATAGCAGCCTGAGGCAGGGCAGGGCCACGGCGACGGCTAGCAGCGCCTTGGCAGCGGCGGCGGGGGAGGAATAGAGCGCCAACCCCGTGAGCGCGAGCGCGAGGGGAAGCGAGACGAGCTTGGGCAGCAAGTGAGCGACGACCACCAGCGAGAGGGCTAGGGCGAGCCCCAGCGGCCAGCCCAAGCCCGAGGACGAGGCCAGGCGGAGGCCGAGCGAGGAGAAGCCCACGAGCAGGAAGGGCTCCTGCAGGAACATGCGAGCGGACGCCCTCAGCGGCGAAAGCAACCGCCTCCTCGCGTCCGGCAGCCTGGCGAGCCCCACGGAGATGTAGATGAGCAGCGCGGGCGCGACGGAGACGAGGCTGTTGAAGAGCACGGTTAGAGGAAAGGGGTAGGGCGCGGCGCAGCGAGGCGGCCTGTGAAAGGGAAGCAGCGCGCCCAGGGCGGCGAAGAGCTTGACGTCGCCTCCCGCCCATCCCCCCATGAGCCAAAGCGCGTAGCCTATGCCGAAGGCCAAGCCCCCTCCTATCGCCCCAGAGGCGGCGAGCAACAGGTCGTGCCTAGCGAGGCCGAGCGCGGCGTTGAAGGCGACGCCGAAGAAGATCAGGGGCAACGTGAGCTCGTTAGGGATGATCCTCTCCTTGAGGTCAGTGTAGGTCGCAACGCAAGCCGCGATCGCGGCGAGCGCCACGGGCAGGAGCTCGAGCACCCCCTCACCTCGGGCTAACTAATGCTGGCGGGCGGCTTATAGCGTGCTCACCGCAGGTTCTCCGCGTTCTCGAGCCGGTTCTCCGCCATCCTCTCGTAGCTCAGGATCGTGAACGCTGCCACGGCGGCGATGACGAGGAGGGTGAGAAATATCAGCAAGTAGTCGAGCGCGCCCTGCGAGCCCTCGCCGAGAGATCTCGCCTTCATCGAGCAGACGAGGTCGTCCGAGCATAAATGTGCATCGCTCGCTGTGGCTACGAATATTCGTAGGTCCTCGCGGGGCGCTCGCGCTTTTTTACCGCGCCGAGAAATTTCCATCGATGGAGTCCAAGAGGGTCATCTTCGAGGGGAGGGAGATCAAGCTCAGCAGGTTGGACAAGGAGCTCTGGCCCGGCGTGACCAAGGCCGACCTCATAAGCTACTACTTGGACGTCTCCGACTTCATCCTGCCCTACCTCAAGGACAGGCCCCTGACCCTGAGGATCTTTCCCGACGGCGTAGGCGGGAAGAGCATCGTCATGAAGTCCTCGCCTCCCTACGCCCCGGATTGGATCGAGAGGTTCGAGTACTACTCGGAGCACGAGCGCAGGACGATAGAGTACCTCGTCTGCAACGACAGGCCGAGCTTGGTCTGGCTCGCCAACCTCACGAACATCGAGTTCCACATCTCGCTTTCGAGGAGGGACGAGATCGAACTGCCCGACCTCGTGGTCTTCGACCTCGACCCGTTCGAGCCCGCGGGCTTTGAGGACGCGGCGAGGGTGGCGCTGGTGATCAGGGACGGGCTCAGGGCGCTGGGCTTGAGGGGCTTCGTCAAGACCTCCGGGGCGACGGGGCTTCACGTGCTGGTGGGGGTGAAGCGGAGGTACGGCTTTCAGGAGCTGAGGGAATGCGTGAGGAGGTTCGCGGGCCTCATCCAATCGCTCGAGCCAAAGGTGCTCGCGGAGCTGAAGCCCGTGGGCGAGCGGAGGGGCAAGGTGATGATAGATTTCGCCCAGAACTCGTTGGGCAGGACGATAACCGCCCCCTATTCCCTGAAGCCCCTGCCGGGCGCGCCCGTGTCCATGCCGCTAAGGTGGGAGGAGCTGGAGAGCCTCGACTTCGACGTAGGGGACTTCAACATAAGGACCGCGCCCGGGAGGCTTAGGCAGCGGGGGGACATCATGCTCCCCCTGCTGAAGGAGCCGGAGGACCCGGACAAGCTCCTCGAGGCCCTGGGCTAGGGCATGGGCTTCGCGGGTATCCCGAGCCTCCTCCTTATCTCCCTGGCCAGCGCCCTGGCGTCCCCCACCCTGAAATCGTCCGTTATCACCAGCCTTGGGCCGCTCTCCTCCACGTAGCGCAGGAGCTCCTCGAAGTCCGAGTGGTCGCTGAGCGCGACCTGATATTCCCCCTCGCCCACCCTCCTCACGGGAACCTCGAACTCCCAGCCGCTCAAGTAGACCCTCATCCCTAGCCCCTCGAACCTCCCCGCTCTCCTCATGTGGTAGAGCCCCACGTGAGGCCCCTTCAGCGCCTCCTTCCCCTCCTCGCTGTCGTCGAGGAGGAAGTCCCCCAGCTCCATCCCGTGCGCCACGCAGATCCTCGCGACCTCGTAGACCTGCCTCGGCATCACTATGGGCTCCTTGAGCCCGGAGCCCCTCAGGATCCCCGCCACCTCCTGCAGCTTGCCGTGGTAGCCGAAGATGTAGACCGGCCCGTCCCTCAGCCCCCTCTCGACTAGGTCCACCAGCTCTCGCTCGACGAGGTCCTTGAAGGGCCTGGTGCAGTTGGGGTTTCCGTAGGTGGCCTCCATCACCAGCACGTCGCTCTCGACCACCTTAGCCCCAGGCAGCTTGAAGTCGCCCGTGTAGACCAGCCTTTCGCCGCGCTCGCTCTCGACCAACACCTGGGCGGAGCCCACGATGTGCCCGGCCTCGAACAGCGTCAGCCTCTCCTCCCCGAAGGCGATGCCCTCGCCGTAGCCAAGGAGCTCCACCCCCTCCCGCCTAAGCGGCCTGCGGTAGATGGCCTCCACGAGCTCCAACGTAGCGGGCGTCATCACCACTCGCTCGCACCTCGCGAGGCTCTCCTCCAGCCCCAGCAGGTGGTCCGCGTGCGCGTGGGTCGCCACCCTCACGGGCCTGTCATGGTGGGCGTCGACCGTGAAGTTGGTCCCTAGCAGCACCGCCCCGCCCCGCGAGATGGAGGCCCTCGAGCCCAGGTCGCTTAAGGAGAAGCCGCACCTATCCCGCACGTTCTCCCCTCAACCAGCTTCAGCTCCCCACCAGGCGCCGCGAGCTCTACTTCGCCGCGAGGGGATAAGTCCGCTTTGGGCCTCGAACTCAAGCGACTCCATCGAAAAGATTAAAAGGTCCGACCCATTGTTATAGTTATGCGATTAAGTTTGAAGCGGAACTTAATCCGAAAACCGTGGTTGGGCTTGCAGAGGTGGTTCCATGAGCACGTTGGGTGGTAGGCAGATACTGGTGCTGCCAGAGGGCACGAGGAGGCTGTTGGGCCGCGACGCCCAGCGCATGAACATCATCGCCGCCAGGGTGATCAGCGAGGCAGTTCGTACCACGCTCGGCCCCAGGGGCATGGACAAGATGCTCGTCGACAGCCTGGGCGACGTGGTGATCACCAACGACGGCGTCACCATCCTCGAGGAGATGGAGGTCGAGCACCCAGCGGCGAAGATGATGGTCGAGGTGGCGAAGACGCAGGAGGACGAGGTCGGCGACGGCACCACGACGGCGGTGGTCATCGCCGGCGAGCTGCTCCGCGAGGCGGAGCGCCTGCTCGACCAAGGCATACACCCGACCATGATCGTCTCGGGCTTCAGGATGGCCGCCGAGAGATCGCAGAAGATCCTCGAGGAGATGGCGATAAGGGTCACCCCCGAGGACGAGGAGCTGCTGAAGAAAATAGCGATAACCTCCATGACGGGCAAGAAGGCGGAGAGCGCCCGCGAGAAGCTCGCGGAGCTCGCGGTGAGGGCGGTCAAGCAGATCGCCGATAAGGTGGACGGCGGCTACAAGGTGGACATCGACTACATAGGCATAGAGAAGAAGCAGGGAGGCAGCATCGAGGACTCCGAGCTCGTGCAGGGAGTGATCCTAGACAAGGAGCGCGCCCACCCGGGCATGCCCAAGCGCGTGAAGGACGCCAAGATCGCGCTGCTCGACTGTGCCCTCGAGGTCAAGAAGACCGAGACGGACGCCGAGATCAGGGTCACCAGGCCGGAGCAGCTCAGGGCCTTCATCGAGGAAGAGGAGCGGATGCTCAAGAAGATGGTGGACAAGATCGTCGCGACCGGCGCCAACGTGGTCTTCTGCCAGAAGGGTATAGACGACGTCGCTCAGCACTACCTCGCGAAGGCGGGGATACTCGCGGCGAGGAGGGTCAAGAAGTCGGACATGGAGAAGCTCGCGCGCGCCACGGGAGGCAAGGTGGTGACCAACCTCGACGACCTCACCAGCGAGGACCTAGGTAGGGCCGGCTTGGTCGAGGAGCGAAAGATCGCCGACGAGAAGATGATCTTCGTGCAGGAGTGCGTCAACCCCAAGTCCGTGGGCATCTTGATCAGGGGAGGCACGGAGCACGTGGTCGACGAGGTGGAGCGCTCGGTGCACGACGCGGTTTGCGTGATAGCGGCGGCGATCGAGGACGGTAAGGTGGTACCGGGCGGCGGGGCGCCGGAGATGGCGTTGGCCAAGAGGCTGAGGGAGTACGCGGAGACGGTCGGCGGCAGGGAGGCGCTGGCGATAAACTCTTTCGCGAACGCCGTCGAGATCATCCCGCGGACGCTCGCGGAGAACGCGGGCTTGGAGAGCATAGACATCCTCGTCAACCTCCGCGCCAAGCACGAGCAGCCCGGAGGCGAGCGCATGGGCGTCAACGTCTACAACGGCAACCTAGAGGACATGTTCGAGCTAGGTGTCGTCGAGCCCCTCAGGGTGAAGACCCAGGCGATCAAGTCGGCGAGCGAAGCGGCGATAATGATCCTCCGCATCGACGACGTCATAGCAGCGAGCGCGAAGAAGGAGACCAAACCACCTAAACCAAGCGAGGAGAAGGAGGGCGAGGAGGAGTTCGGCGAGGATTAAGCTAGCGGACGAAGACGACCGCGGCCAGCGCGGCCCCGTGGCTCTCGACGACGTGCCCCGCGGAGATCGAGGTGACCTTCGTAGGCTCCAGCCCTCTTTTTTCCATCATGTACCTTACCATCGCCTCCGCAGTCCTCCCCGCCATTTTTTGAGTTATCCCCACGTCGTGGTACTCGGAGATCATCCCGTGCGAGGTATCGCTTATCGCTATACCCAGCGCCGCCGCAATCTTCTGCCCGGGCGTGGAGCTGGAGATCTTCGACATCACCACGGGCACCACGGTGCCGGGCGGGAGGTTGGGCATCTTCACTATCTTGCAGCCGGGTGGCCAGATGCTGGAGACGGTCACCAAGTTGAGCTCCGCGATGCCGGCCTTGCGCAGGGCGTTGTCGAAGGCCACGAGCTCAAACGGTCCATCCGCGTCCGCAGCTACCAGCGCGGCCTCCTTGGGGACGACCCACAACTACCCATCACCCCAGCCTAGGACGAGTTGAGATCTTCTCGAGCAACATCCCTTCGATCCGTATGGGTGGGCAGCGCTTAGCAAGCGCCAGGGCTTCGTCGAGCCTCTTTTCATGTTCTGCGTAAATCTCGAAAAGCGGTTCACCTTTATTAACTTTGTGTCCCTTCTTCAGCACGATCTTCACGCCCGCCCCCTTATCGCGGGGTGCACCCGCCGCGCGGGCGATGGCGACGATGTGCTGGTTGATTATATCCGTGATGTAACCGTCGTGCGGTGCTACCACCACCTCCTTCTTGTCTCCCACGGGGATGTCCTCCGACCTCACGTTCGGGTCCCCGCCTTGGGCCTCGATGATCTCTCGCATCTTCTCCCTGGCCTTGCCCGACCTCAGTATCTCCAGCGCGACCTGCTTCCCCATCCCGTACGCCGCCACGCCGCCCGATTCGAGCATGATGCCGGCTAAGCTCGTGGCCTTTTCGATCAGGCTGCCCGGGCCGCCCCCTTCGAGAGTCTCGAGCGCCTCCTTCGCCTCTAGCGCTGGTCCGACGGCGTAGCCCACGGGTTGCCCGCCGTACGTCACCGCCGTCTCCACCACTATGCCAAGCCTGTGGCCGAGCTCCATGAAGTCGTGGGCGAGCGCCCTGGCTGCGTCCATGCACTCGACCTTCGCCCCCTGCCCCATGGGGATGTCTATGAGCACGTGGTCCGCACCGACGGCGAGCTTCTTCGACATCACGCTCGCGAGCAGCTGGGAGCGGGGGTCTATGCCTATAGTTCGTTCGGTGTTGATGAGGATGTCGTCCGCGGGCGCCAGCCTCACCGCCCCTCCCCACGCGAGCACCGCTCCGACCTTCTCCACGATCCGCTTGATCTCCTCCAAGCTGAGCGTCACGTTCGCGAGCACCTCCATCACGTCGGCCGTGCCCGCGGCGCTGGTTATCGCCCTGCTGCTGGTCTTCGGCACCACCAGGCCAGCGGCGGCGACGATGGGCACGGTGATGAGCGCGTACTTGTTGCCTGGCACGCCGCCTATGCTGTGCACGTCGAGCACCGGCGAGACGTCTAGCTCGAGCCTGTCGCCGGTCTCGACCATCTTCTTGGTCAGCGCGACTACCTCGTCCATCGTCATGTCTCGAATGTACTGCGCGACGACGAAGGCCATCATCTCCGTCTGGCTGAGATTGCCCGCCACGATGTCGTCGATGATCGCGGAGATCTCCTCCTCCGTCAGCTGTTGTCCATCCATCTTCTTCTTGATGAAGTCTATCGAGCGAGGCCTGGGCGTGGGTGCGACGGTGACGAGGTCGCCAGCGCTCAGCTTGAGGGCCTTGGTCACCTCCTCGAACGTGCCCACCTCGCCAGGCTGAACCATCTTGCTCGTGATGTCCACGATCGCGACGAGCGTGCCCTTGGGCGTAACCAGCTTGACTCGATCGCTGGGGTGGAGCCCCAGCTCCTTGGCGTCGTCCTCGTGGAGCACCACGATGTTTCGCCCGGTCTCGAGCTCGATCGGCTTCGCCTTGAGATTTTCAATCATAGGTGCGAGGTTTGCGATTTCTCGTTTAAATGTTTTTCTCCGATCCGTGCTACATGCGTTGGGGTGTCGCCTTATATTCGATCCGACCTCGTGGCATCGGAACTCGTTAAGAAGTCGCGCTGTTGGTGTCCCACGATATCGTGACGAAAAAACACCCGCAATCCATTTTTTCACCGCGGTCTAAAGCTGAATCGCGATCGAAGATGATCGAGGAGCGAGAGGTGAAAATAGGCGAGAAGAGGGCGCTAGGCATAAGGATCGAGCTGCCAGGCGCACCCCTCCTGCTTCTCGTCGCGCCCAAGGGCTACGTGATGTGCGGGTACCTGAACGTGGAAACCGCCGAAAGGCTCGGTCAAGCGGCAGCCGTGGTGACGGGCGTCAGGGGCATCGAGGAGATGCTCGACGCAAGGGTCGCGAAGGTGACGACGAGGGCAAAGGAGCTGGGCATCGAGGAGGGCATGTCGGGCAGGGAGGCCTTAAGGCTGATGCTTTGACCTCGTCGCCTCCTTCAAGGCTTGAGCAAGCCCGCCCAGCTCCCGGAGCATCCTCCGCCCGTTGCGTGGGCGCCTCGCGACGATGTCGACGAAGGCGCTGCCCACGATCGCGCCGTCCGCCCCGCATCTAAGGACCTCGCGCACGTGCTCAGGCCTCGAGATCCCGAAGCCCACGGCGAGCGGAAGTCTACCCTTCGAGAAGGAGCGGGCCCTCACCACCAGCTCCCTTACCTCGCTCGACAAGTGCTCCCTAGCCCCGGTGACGCCGAGCAGGGAGACCAAGTAGAGAAAGCCTCCGGAGAGCTCGCAGATGAGCTTCATCCGCCCGGGCGTGGTGGTGGGTGAAGCCAGGAGGACGAGGTCCAAGCCGTGCCTCCTCGCGACCTTCGCCATCTCCACCGACTCCTCCGCCGGCAGGTCTGGCACGATCAAACCATCTCCTCCAGCCCCAGCCAGCCTCCGCGCGAAGCGCTCGACGCCGAACTTGAACACGATGTTGTAGTAGGAGAGCACCACGATGGGCTTCTCGCTCGCGCCCCTGACCCGCTCGATGATCTCTAGCACGGTCTCGGGCGTGGTGCCGGCGGAAAGCGCCCGTTCGCTGGCAGCTTGAATGCTCGGGCCGTCGGCGATGGGATCGGAGAAGGGGATGCCAAGCTCCAACACGTCCGCGTGCTCGAGCAACGCCCTCGCCATCCTCGGGGTGAGCGAGGGCTTTGGGTCGCCTGCGGTGAGGAAGGCGATAAGCGCGCCCTCGCCTCGTTCCCTCAGCTCGGCGAACTTCCGCGCTATCCTGCTCAAACCCTCACCCCCATATAGCGGGCGGCGATCTCCACGTCCTTGTCCCCCCTTCCCGAGAGGTTGACCACGACGAGCGCTCCCTTGCCTAGCCTGCGCCTAAGCTTGGGCAAGTAGGCGAGCGCGTGGGCCGACTCGAGCGCCGGCAGGATGCCTTCGAGCTCGCAGAGCGCCCTGAAGGCGGCCATCGCTTCTTCGTCGCCGACGCAATCGTACTTGACTCTTTTGAGCTCCTTCAGGAAGGCGTGCTCCGGCCCCACGCCTGGGTAGTCTAGGCCTGGCGCGATGCTGTGGGTTTGAGCGATCTGCCCGAGGCGATCTTGCAGCACATAGCTCCTGGCACCATGCAGGATGCCCTCCGAGCCAGCGCAGAGGGTGGCCGCGTGCCTCCTCGAGCCCAGCCCCTGGCCGGCCGCCTCGATACCGTAGAGCTCGACGTCGTCGTCGAGGAAATCGTAGAAGATGCCGATGGCGTTGCTCCCGCCCCCCACGCAGGCGACGATCGCATCGGGTAGGCGGCCCTCCAGCTCGAGGACTTGTTTTTTCGTCTCCTGCCCTATCACGCGCTGGAAATCGCGCACGATCATGGGGTAAGGGTGCGGCCCCACCACGGAGCCGAGCAGGTAGTGGGTGGTGCGAACGTTCGCCGTCCAGTCGCGAAGCGCTTCGTTGATCGCATCCTTCAGCGTCCTGGAGCCGGCCCTCACCTCGTGCACTTTTGCTCCTAGCAGGCGCATCCTGAAAACGTTCAGGCGCTGCCTCCGCACGTCCTCGCTTCCCATGTATATCTCGCACCTGAGCCCCAACACCGCCGCAGCCATGGCGGTGGCGACCCCGTGCTGTCCTGCACCCGTCTCGGCGATCACCCTGGTCTTCCCCATGTACTTCGCGAGCAGTGCCTGCCCCAGCGTGTTATTGATCTTGTGAGCGCCGCCCAGCAAAAGGTCCTCCCTCTTCAAGTACACCCTTAGCCCTATCCTTTCGCTCAGCCTCCTGGCGAAGTACAAGGGGGTGGGCCTCCCCGCGTAGTCCCTCAACAACCCTTGGAGCTCCTCCCGGAATTTCCTCTTCCCGCGGATCTCCCTATAGCACTTCTCGAGCTCCTCCAGCGCGGGCACGAGGGTCTCCGGGACGAACCTGCCTCCGAACCTCCCGAAGTACCCCCGCTCGTCGGGGTACCCGCCCACCAAGGGCTTTCTCTCCCCTTGGGCGCGCTCGCCCATCCTCAGCTTCCCGTTCATGGTTTCAGTCCCTCACACCCCTCACCGCATCGATGAAGGCTTTCATGAGCTCCGGATCCTTCCTGCCTGGCTTGGATTCCACCCCGCTGCAGACGTCGACTCCCTGCGGCCGCACTACCCTTATGGCCTCCCCCACGTTTCTCGGGTTGAGCCCTCCCGCCAGGAACACTCGCCTCGGCGCGACCTCCACGATCCTCCGGCTTATGCTCCAGTCGTGCGTTAGCCCCGCGCCCCCCCCCCCCTCGGTGTCGAGCAGGAGGAGGTCCGCCACCTCCCCCATCGCCAGGGCGCGCTCCACCACTTCGCCCGCATCGGTCGCGACCCTTGGCACCGGCACCACGCCTATGAGCTTGACGCCTATCGCCCCCCTCACCCTTTGTAACCACTCGGGCGAGCATCCGTGCGGCTGCAGGTAGTCAGGCCTCAGTCTCGCGCAGACCTCCGTCGCCAACTCGGCGGGGGTCACGACTACCTTCTCCACCCCCTCGCCGACGGCGCTGAGGACCTCCTCCGCTCGCTCGAGCGGGAGATCTCTTGGTGAGCCAGGGAAGCCCACGATCACCCCCACCATATCCGCCCCCAGCTCGCACGCCGCGCGCACATCGCTCTCTCGGGTGAAGCCGCATATCTTGACCTCCGTCGTGCCATCACCTCGCGTTCACCAGCCGTCTCACCGCCTCCTCGATGTTCGTTGACCCCATTATCGCCGTGCCCACCAGCACCGCATCCGCCCCCGCCTCGAGCGCCGCCCTCACGTCCTCCGGCGTGCGGATCCCGCTCTCGCTCACCAGCGTTACGTGCTCCGGCACAAGCGGCGCCAGCCTCGCGGTGCGACCTAGATCTACCTTCATCGTCTTCAGGTCTCGGTTGTTAACGCCGATGAGCTCCGCCCCGGCGGAGATGGCGAGCTCGACCTCTCGCTCGTCGCCCACCTCCACCAACCCTTCCATCCCTAGCTCACCCGCTAAGTCGAGAAAGCTTGGGAGGCGCTCTCCAAGGACGCCGGCGATGAGGAGGACCGCGTCCGCCCCAAGCCTCGCGGACTCGTAGAGCTGGAGCTCGTCGACGATGAAGTCCTTGCGCAGGACAGGAACCTCCACGATGCTTCGCACGAGGGGCAGGTGGCGGACATCGCCCTTGAAATATTTGGGCTCCGTCAGCACGGAGAGCGCTATCGCCCCGCCTCGCACCATGGCCCTCGCGACTTCCTGCACGTCGGCGTCGGGTTTGATGTCCCCCGCGGACGGCGAGGCCCTCTTGATCTCCGCGATGAGCGGCACCTTTGGGGCTCGCTCTATGGCCTCGCGCAGGCTTCTCCCCCTTCGCACCCCTTCCAGCTCGAGGAGTTCGTCCATCGCAAGCCGCCTCGCCCTCTCCTTGGCCTCCTCCACCATCCTCCCCAGCGCGTTCAAAGGCTCGCCTCCAGCGCCCTTAACCTTTCAAGGTCCCCGCCCGTGGCCTCGATGAACCGAACAAGCTTCTCGTAGGCCTTGCCTGAGTCTATGATCTCCTCCGCCACCTCCAACCCTTCGCGCAGGTCATGAGCTCTCCCACTTACCGCGATGGCCGCCGCCGAGTTGAGGGCGACGATGTCGCGCTTGGGTCCCTTCCTCCCGAGCAACACCTCCAGCAATACCTTCGCGTTCCCTACCGCGTCGCTCCCGGCTATCGCTTGGGGATCAGCGCGCTTGATGCCCAGCTCCTCCGGCTCTATGACGTATGTCCTCACTTCGCCGTCCTCCAGCTCCGAGACCTTAGTCGCCCCGAGGGTCGAGAGCTCGTCTAAGCCATCTAGGCCGTGCACCACCATCGCCCGCTTACAACCAAGCCTAGCCAGCGCCAGCGAGAGGACCTCGGTCAGACCCGCGTCGTACACCCCCACCACCTGGGCCTCAGCGCCGGCGGGGTTGGTGAGCGGCCCGAGGAGGTTGAACACGGTGCGCAGGCCCAACTCCCTTCTCGGACCCATCGCATGCTTCATGGCCCGGTGGAACGAGGGAGCGAACATGAAGCCTATTCCCACCTTCTCTATGGTCCTCTCAACTTCCCACGGGAGAAGATCTATACGGGCCCCAAGCGCCTCGATTACATCCGCGCTGCCGGCCCTGCTGGTGACGGAGCGGTTGCCATGCTTCGCCACCACCACCCCCGCCCCGGCCGCCACGAACATCGCCGCGGTGCTGATGTTGAAGGTCTTGATCCTATCGCCCCCCGTGCCGCAGGTGTCCACGAGCATGCCGTTTACCTTAGGGCTTATCCTCGTCGCGAACTCCCGCATGACCTTGGCTAGGGCGGCGATCTCCTCCGCGGTTTCGCCCTTCATGCGCAGGGCGGTGAGGAAGGAACCGATCTGCGCGGGCGTGGCCTCGCCGGACATAATGCACCTCATCGCCTCCCTCGCCTCCTCCTCGGTTAGGTGCTGGAACTCTACTAGCCTCGCTATCGCCCGCTGGAGGGGGTTCACCTCACCACCTCTAGGAAATTCCTAAGCATCAACTTCCCGTGCGGCGTCAGCATGGACTCGGGGTGGAACTGGACGCCCCAGATGGGGTATCGCTTGTGCTTTAGTCCCATGATCTCGTGACGATCATCGGCGGTCTCCGCCGTCACGCGCAGGCAAGCCGGTAGGCTCTCCCGCTCGACGATCAGCGAATGGTACCTAGTCGCCTCGAAGGGATTCGGTACCCCCCGGAAGAGCTCGCTCCCGTCGTGCCTTATCAGAGAGATCTTTCCGTGCATGAGGCGCTTGGCCCTCACCACCCTCCCGCCGAAGGCGTGGGCTATGACTTGGTGCCCTAAGCACACGCCCAGGATGGGCACATCATCGCCGAGCTCCCTGACGACCTCGACCGAGACCCCCGCGTGCTCCGGGCCCCTTGGCCCCGGGGATATCACGATCGCGTCCGGCTCCGCGGACGAGATCTCGCGCAGAGGGGTGGAGTTTATGAAGACGAGGGGCCTTGCCCCAAGCTCGCCCAGGTACTGCACGAGGTTGTAGACGAAAGAGTCCACGTTGTCTATTACGGCCACGCGCATCTCATGCACCCGCCGCGCTCAGGAGCGCTCTGGCCTTGTTCTCGGTCTCGAGATACTCCTTCCAAGGCGAGGAGTCGGCGACGATGCCCGCGCCGACCTGGATGTAGCCCCTCCCCCGCTCGGCGACCAGCGTCCTGATGGTGATCGCCAGGTCGACCTGGCCCGTGTAGCTTATGGAGCCGACCGCCCCAGCGTATATCCCCCGCCTGGTCGGTTCGAGTTCTTCGATGATCTCCATCGCCCTGACCTTCGGGGCTCCGGTGACCGTGCCCGCGGGAAAGGTCGCGCGCAGGGCGTCGAATCCATCGCAACCCTCGCGGAGCCGTGCGGCGACGGTGCTCACGAGGTGCTGCACGTGGCTGTACTTCTCCACCCTCATGAACTCTCTAACCTCCACGGAGTTGAACTCGGAGATCCTCCCGAGGTCGTTCCTGGCCAGGTCCACCAGCATCAGATGCTCCGCCCGCTCCTTCTCGTCGGAGAGCAGCTCCCGCTCGAGGGCTTGATCCTCCCTCTCATCCTTTCCCCTCCGCCTGGTGCCGGCGATGGGCCTCGTCACCACCTCCCTGCCATCTACCTTCACCAAGATTTCGGGGCTCGAACCCACCACGCTCCGCTCGGGGAGGTCGAGGAAGAACATGTAAGGGGAGGGGTTGATGCGCCTGAGGTCGAGGTAGAACCTGTCCAACGAGGGCGCGGGTCTTAGCTCGATCCTCCTCGAGAGGACGATCTGGATCGCGTCCCCTGCGCGGATGTACCCCTTCGCGACCCTTATCCTGTCCTCGAACTCTGCCCTCTTCATGTTGGAGCTGATGGCGGGCCTTAGCTTCTGCCCGGCGTCCACTGCAGCCTCTGTCGACGCGAGCTCGGCCAGCTCCTTGGAGGCCCGTTTGTATTCCTCCTCCACATCCGAGCCCTCGGCGAGGAGCATGAGCGAGCAATAGTGGGTGAGGCCATCCAGGTGGTCGAAGACCACCACCTTTCCCGGCAGCATGAACTCCAGCTCCGGGTGGCGAAGGTCGTCGACCGCCAAGCTATCGAGGTCTACGAGGAAGCGGACGAAATCGTAGCTGATGTAGCCCACCGCGCCAAGCATGTAGCGAGGTCCGAGCGTTTCCTGCACCCGCATGTCGTCGAATAACATCGCCTTCCTCAGGACCTCCAGCGGATCGGCGGTGCGCCTCACTCGCTCGGCCCTGGCCTTGGCAAGCTCCACCACGCATCGTTTGCCGCCCACCTCCAGCACACGGTCACGCGCGGCTACATAGAGGAGTGGGTCCGTCCCTACGATCGAGTACCTAGCCGCTTGCCCTTTTCCCTCGGCGGACTCCAAGAGGTATGAGGGGAGGTACGGCCGTCTGAGGGCGAAGTATACCCTCGCCGGGTCTTGGCAGCCCGCGACCGTAGCGGTGAGGGGGATCAGGCATGGTCTGCCGAGTTCCTCTGCCAGCGCTTTCGCGGCTCGAAGGTCTAACGATGGTCTCAACTTCTGCCCCTTTCTTCCCTCCTTTTTGTACTATTTAAGACTTTATTGTACAAAAATGCACATCAATAAACGATTACGCTTTGGACGCTGGGCAGCTTGCGAAGGGCCTCGATGACCTCCCCCTTCACCGGCTCGTCCGTGATTATCGTCAGCTTTGGCTGTGGCACGAAGTATGGGTCATCGGCGACCGCCTGCCTGATGCTTATCCCGAACTTGGAGATGGCTCCCGTGACCTCGCTTATGATCCCCGGCCTCGTCGCGTCCTTCGGCAGGATCTCTATCACCCCTAGCCCCAAGGCCTTCGAGACCCCCTTGAGGTAGGCGATGGGCTCCAAGTTCGAGAAGATCTCCTTGAGCTCGCTGTCCTGAAGTATCCTCCTCGCGGTGGCGTTGACCATGCGCCTGTCGACGCCAGCCTCCCTCGCTATTTGGGCCGCGGGGATGCGTATGTCGCCGCAGGCTATTTCTCCGTCCTCCCTCACTCGCAGTCCATACTTCAGCAACACCTTGACGACGCTCAGCTGCGCCGGCCTTCCCTCGAAGGCCCTTTGGACCTTGTCCCAGAGCCCCACGCCGGCGCGCTCCATCTGCGCGCCCGCGGTCTGGGAAATGGTGAGCCTCATCACCCACTCCGCGAAGGAGGGGTCTAGGCCCCTTTCCTTCGCCCTCTCCCTGGCGAGGCTTATCACCGCCCTCTCCCTCGCCTCGTCCCTCACCTCCTTCCCCAGCTTCCTCTTGATCGCCAATACGTCGTTCGCCAGCTTCAGCCTCTGCGCGAGCAGGTCTATGAGCTGCTCGTCTATTCGATCTATCTCACGCCTCAGGGCCTTCAGCCTCTCCTCGCTCATGCCTCCACCTCCACCCTCTCGCCCTCCCTCGATTGCTTCGTCATGATGATCCTTCCAGGCTTACCTCTCCACGCCTCTTTTATTTTATCCACGCCGTCCGGTTTAGCTATTGCCACCACCGCGGGGCCTGTGCCGGTCAGGCCAGCCGCCAGCGCTCCAGCTCCAAGGGCCTCGAGGGCAATGCCCACGTCGTGGCCTAGCGCGCAGGAGTAGAGGAGCCCGTTGAGCGTGAGGGCGCGCATGACGTCGCCGCTTAGGGCGAGCTCATGGGCCACGTCTACCAGCTTCGCCAGCGGCTTCACCGGGGCTCGGTCCACCTCCGCCGTGTGCAGCTTGCCGGGCGGCACGTACACGAGCACCCTGAGCCTTGGGTCCAGCTGGAAGCGCTTGAGCACCTTCCGCCTGTAGTTATCGGTGATGACGCCTCCGCCCAAGAACGAGGCCGCC
>JAWCKY010000011.1:0-8579 GCA_038851365.1 Hadarchaeales archaeon (SeqCode) | reverse complement strand
CGGCTTGCTCGCCCAATAACAAACCTCCGCCAGCATATACCCAGTCCTTAATCGCGCTGATCTCGGCACTCGTCAGGGGCCTCTCTGCCGTGATGAACATTAGCACGCTGTACGGCGCCAGCAGGGTCGGGGAAAGGGTACCCGTGTACGTGTCGACCTTATAGCCCAGCGATCTCAGGTACTCGATCCAAAGCTGCATGCGGTCGGCGTTGTGGAAGGCGGTTTCGGGAGTCCAGTAGAATAGCACGCTGTGCTCAGCCGCGTTCTCGTATCTCACCAGCCAACCTATCATGCGCGAGCCTATCTCCTTGTTCCTGAGGGCCTCGACGCTGAAGTGATCCGTAGGCGAGCTCCTGAAGCCAGCCGCGCCACCGTAAACGATGACCCGGCCGTTCCCGACTTTAGCCGCTGCTGCCACGATCGGGAACTCTCCCCTGCCAATGGGGATGGGGTAGGGCTCGCGATACGACTCGTCCAGCGTGCAAGCGGTCTCCGTGCCTATTATAATTGGCTGCGCGGGTGGCTCGACGATGAGCGAGGGGGTGCTAAACACGAAGAAGTACTCGTCCTTCTTGTACAGCGGGTAGGGAGGCTCGGCCTTCGGGAAGTAGGGCGACGCTGCTAGGAATGCAGAGTCCTCGACGCCCGTTCCCTTGGCAGTGATCTTGATGACGTTCCTGACCTTCTCCTTTGCGGCGGGGTCGACGGTAATCCTAACCGTTACCTTACCTACCTCACCAGGCTTGAGCGAGAGCGTCGACGGCGAGGCCTCGGCCTTCCAGCCAAGGTCGTCGGTCACCGATATCGTGTAAGTATCATCTAAGCTACCGGTGTTGGAGACCCCGATGACGGTCACTATGTCCTTGCCCGGCTCCTGCGTCACCAGGGTGGGCCTGAAGCTGTTCTCCACCTTCGGGGACTGCGTCGGCACCGTCTGAAGGAAGGTCACCGCGACCTTTCTCATCACGGGCGTGGCAAGCGTACAGATGCTGTATAACCCCACCGTCGTCTTCCCGGTGGCGCTCTGGTAGGCCGCGCCTATGTCGGTGGTGGTGTCGACGTCGGCTATGGGCTGGTACAAGGCGTTGGCCCAGTTCGTGGTGTCGCTCATTTGATCGTCCTGGAACCAGAGCCCGAAGCCCAGCGCCGAGAGGATCTTGTTGTGCACCTTGTAATAGTTGTACCCGCCGTAGTCGCTGGCGTCCATCACCAGCAGGCCCTTGCCCCCCTCCACGAAGCTCTTTATGACTTGGATGTCCGCCTCGGGCAGCAGGTTGGGGTCCCCTCCTGTGCCAGGCGCCCCCAGCTGGAGCTGAGGCAGGACCAAGATGTCGTACTGCGCGAGTAGGCTGGAGGTGATGGGCTCCGTGCTGTCGCCGGTAACCGTGTAGCCCAAGTTTCGGAGGGCGGCCACCATCTGCGCGCAACGCTCGGTGTTGTTGTAGACGCTATAGCCCTCGTACCAGAGCACCTTCTTGGCGCCAGGCACCATCCACTGGAAGACCTTGTCGAACAACACGTCGAGGTGAGGATCTGGGTTTTGGGCGCCGTTCCACCTCGTATCCCTGCAGGCGGCCGCGAGGCCAGCTGCTGCCACGGCCCCCGAGCCGACCTTTTGCACGGCCATTATCGGCGGGCGATCGCCGGCCTGGTAGGTAACCCAAGGCTTGTCGCCCCTTTGATCCACGTTGTAGGCGGTCGCCGACCCGCTGA
Organism: Hadarchaeales archaeon (SeqCode); assembly: GCA_038851365.1. Taxonomy (GTDB): domain Archaea; phylum Hadarchaeota; class Hadarchaeia; order Hadarchaeales; family Hadarchaeaceae; genus CAKZTQ01. The sequence goes on along the minus strand of JAWCKY010000011.1, from coordinate 6,866 downwards.
GGATGACGATGGGCTCTGGATCTTCCGCGACGGTTATGCTCGACGTCGTGAAGGCAAGCATCGCCGTGATCATCAGAACCGATATCAAAACGCCGCTCTTCGTTATCGCTTTATGTCCTTTTGCCTTCATGATCTGCCTCCGAGAATAGGGACGTCAAACGTCATATAAATGTTTTGGAATGGATACGCCCGCCAATCGGGACACCGGCGAAGATCACGAGCGCCGCGGTCGCTATAGCTATAGCCAACGGGCCCAAGCCCGCGGCTTGTGTCCTAGAAATCTTAAACGTGAATTTATAATAGGGCTCTTCCAGCCAGACGCCCTGCAAGTGATTCCTGGCCTTTATCTCCACCTCCACCTCGCCCCCTTTGGGCCTAACGAAGAGGAAGATCGACTCGTACTGGTTGTTCCAATCGAGGGAATTGATCCCAAACGATGTGAAGCCATAGGCGGTGTTCTCGTCTATCGTCCATCGATGGAGATGTCCGTGGAACCATATATCTATGTGCATCGCACCGTCCTTTATTGCCGCCTCCAGCTCGGGCCAGACGTTCCATTGGTAGTAGGGCTGATGGGAGAAGAGAAAAACAGGTCTGTTCCTATAAGTGATGAGCTCGCCCCACAGCCAGTCGAACTGCTCCTCGCCCATCCACCCGCCGGCGTAGTTGGTTCCGTTCTCCCAGCCCTTTTCGCTCGAGATCATCACGAACCTGATCCCAGCCACGTCGATACCTCTGTAAGACAATGGGAGTATCGGCTCCCCGGTATTATAATCGAAGTCGTGGTTTCCCAAAATGTAGTACCACCTTTTGACCCTCAAGTTCTCCATAATTGCGGTGATGGGCTCAAAGCATCGGTCGCTATTGTTGGCTAGGTCGCCCAAACAGATAGCGTAGTCTGCTATCCCTAACTTATTCACGTCCTCGACGGCCGTGCGGAGGTACCTCTCCTCCCCTCCAGGGAACACGTGGGGGTCGGAGAATACCCACCAAACCTGTTCACCGCCTCCGCGATTTATTAGAAATATGCCCGCAAGTGCGGCGATGACTGCACAGGCCGCGACGACCGCAACCGCTATAGTTTTCGAGCTCATGCCTTCATCCTCCTATTCGAGCCAACTGGAGTACACGCTTCCCCAGTCCTTCTGGAATATCTTCAGCAGGTCGCTGACTACCTCGGGCGATTTAACCATGACGCCTACGTCCCTTCCCCCATCGGTTATGTACCTGATGTCGATGTTGGCACTTCCGACGTAGGCCCATTCGTTGTCGACCACTATGATCTTCGGGTGGGCCGAATATGGGTGCCTGATCACCGTCACCCCTACCCCATAGCCCGCCAGTTCCTTCAAGAAGTACTCCCAGCCGAGGGACTCCTTGTCCACCAAAACCTCCACTTTCACTCCCCTGCTTAAAGCGTTGGTTAGGGCCTCCTTTAGCCTTACGGGTAGGCCGTTGAATATGTACATGTATATGTAAACATTTTCCCTCGCGCGGTTCAAAAGTTCGACAAACGCGTCCAACGTGCGGGTGACCTCTGAGGGCAAGTCTGGACCATTGGCCACGGGGATTATCCAATCCGCCTCCCAATACTCGCCACCTCTTGGCTCTCCCTTCGCCGCCGCCCAACCTCCCTCGAAGATGTAAGCATAGGCGCCCGCTATCTCTTGGCCGTATAGCAGTAGGTTGACCTCCCGGTTGAAGGTCAAGGCGTAGTAGCTCCAGTTAGTGCTACCGATGCTCACCACCTTACCGTCAACTATCATATACTTGGCATGGGTCTGTTTGGGATAGGACAGCACCGTTATACCCTTGTGCCGCCCGAGTTCTCTTACTATATCAACATCGTAGTTTCGCCCGTCCACGAGGATCCTAACCTTGACCCCCCGGTCGGCCGCCTCCTTTAAGGCGTTGTAAACCTCACCGAGTGGACCTTGGGGAGGGTTCAGGTAATAGGCCTCTATGTCTATCGTGTACTTCGCCTCTCGGATGAGCTTGAGCCAAGCGTCAGCGGTGTCCTCGATCCCGGGATCGTTCAGCTCAGGGGGCGCGGTCTCCGTCACCACGACGCTTCGGGTTGCAGGGGCCGTCGTCCCCGCGGAACTGTAATAGATATAAACGGAAACGGCCGAGGCGACCACCAATGCCGCAAACAGAAGGGCAACCTTTTGTGATTTAGCCTTCAAGTCTTTCACCCTCGACTGCGCGCCGCTCGAGCGAGGCCCGCGTTGCACCTTATGAATCTCTGGGCCGGCTGCGCAGGGGCCCGCCTCCTGAGCACGTATGCGGTTGCGGCCAAGGCGACGACGAGGACAGCCGCTGCCACTGGAATGGCCCAAGCTACCCTCGATCCCTCCTCCGCCGGCGCCCCCAGCTTCAACAGACCTGCCTCGACCAAAGCGGTGTACCAGATATCCGATGTCAGCTGCACGGCGGCGTTGAGCCTGTTCTCGGTCATCGCCTTAAGCACGTCGTTCCACAGCACGCCCTGCGCTAACCAGTAATTTATCTTATCGTTCTCGTAGCCGGTGAACGAGAAGCTTTCATGGGCGACCCCGACAGCCGCTTGGAACACGTTCTCGAGCAACTTGGGTCGGTAATTGTAGATCGTTACCTCGCCCAGCATCGCGTCCACCCTATCCTCGAAGGCCACGTGCATGCCCCCTGGGTTGTAATCGGAGGTGGTGTGAAGAGGCATGGTGACGTCGGTGGCGTAGTGGGCTATTGCCCCCGCTAGAAGCGCGGCGCGCTCCCAATCCTCCGCCCTTAGAGCCTCGACAAACATGCGGCAGTTGTCGGCCAGCGCCCACGGCAGCATGCCCAGCTGAGGGTCCTTTCCATCTGGGGACAGATCGACATCATAGTAGTGCCTATATTGTTCGTTCGGGTCCTCCCCCCGCCATTTCGTATCCGGGTAGGTGGAATACTCAACGATGAGATCGCCGAACGCATCGAAGAAAGGCTCGTCGGGGAGTAGCTTCATTGCTCGCTCGGCGACTAATTCGTGAGCTCTAAGGCCCCAAGCCTGTACCGAAGTGATAGGGGCGAGGCTCAACGCAACAATGCTGAAAAGGACAAACAAGGTGACGAGGAGTAAACGGCTACCGGCTCGAGTTTTCAAAGTTTTCACCGCCTAGGTGAAATCCTCCTTCTCCTCAAATATAGAGCTACAATAAGGCCCACCATCACGATTGCCGCGACAGCTACGACTACCTCCATAGGAAACCTCGTCGGCTTCCCTGGCACGGCCTTTTGAATGATCAGCTCGTCGAAGACCTCGCCATTGACGTCGATCGCCCTCATATGGAGCATCCCGTTATCGTAGAGGTCGATGAGCACGAAGTGGTACCTCGAATCCGGCCCAAACGCCGTGTACCACTTGGGGCTGTAGCCGGTGTAGAGGGGAGCCCCCCAACCGCCGGAGACCACGTATGTAATGCCGTTCTCGAGCGGCATGATCTGGCCAGGTGCCCTAGTCCAGTCCAGCGGATGCGAACGCTCGTAGGTGTGGAAGTGGCCCATCAGCACCAAATCGACACCGTACTTATCGAACAGAAATGCCCAATTATCTATCATCGCCCGCCCATTGGGGTTGTAGAAGGCCTTTGGGATATCTGATCTAGAGGAGACCATGTCCCTATGGGTGACCACGATCTTCCAGAGATAATCTTTGGATGCCTCCAGCTCGCCTTGTAGCCACTCCACCTGCTCCCTCCAAGCTTCGGAGCGGGAGTCCAGAATCTCGCTGTCGAGCACTATTATCCTTAAGTCCGGTCCCCAGCTCAGCGCGTACCAGCGCTCGTTGTTTGGCAGGTTAAAAACCGTATAGTAATTCATGGCATGCGTCGCGGGATTATAGTTCGAGGGCTGCGGGTAGTAGACCTCGTGGTTGCCTATGGCGGGTACGATGGGGATCGTCAAGCCTTCTGGGGTAACCCAATATTGGCTCATCGCCGAAAACCAGTTGTCCCAAGTGTCCGGCCTCACTTGATCATCGCCGTTGTAGATGAAATCCCCACTGAAAACCGCGAAGGAGGGGCTATATTGCGCCATTAGGCGGGAAACGTTGTCCCTAGCGCTCGGCCATTGCGGATATGGATTGGCGCCCGCCGACCTAGAATCCCCTCCCGCCACGAACCTGAAGCTCTTGGCCCGCTCCGGCGCCGTGCGGAAGGCACGTTCCTCGCTCCACCCGTGTTCCGGGTGGCCAGCGATGAAATAGTATACCGTATCCGGCTCCAAACCCGTGAGCTCGACGTGGTGCACGTAGCCCTCGAACTTCGCCGTGGTCACGCCCTCGCCGCCCGAGGCGCGGTAGCGGTACGCCTCAGGATCCCCACCTCTGGATTGGGTGTCGTAGCGCACCTCGCCGACGTAATTCCCCACCGTGCGCCAGCTGACGTTGATGCTGTGGGCGGTGTCGTCGCGAGCCCAGCTCAGATAGACATAAGCTGGCCGGTCTTCGGCTTGGGCTGAAGCAGAAGGGGTAAAGTTGGCCAACAAAATCAGCGCGCCCGTCGCTAGCGCCAAAAACATCGCGATGCTTGCCCTGACGCGGGGCATTATATCGACCAGTCACCTTAAAAGTTCCGAGTTTATAAATGTTGAAGCAGCGCTAGCACTTTGGTCAATCCTTCCAAATTTCGTAGCGTGCTGACATACGTGTATCATTTAACTTTCGCCGTTACGCGCTGGACACGTTCATCCATTCCCCTAGGTTGATCGAGGCGATCGTCTATTTTGACTGTCGTCAGCACGCGCTTCACGCCCGTAGCAAGCACGGCCTCGTGTGCCGCCCTCGCCACCTCGAACGCGGTTTTGACGTCGCCCGCCTCGAAGACCGTGCAGGTAGGGCAGACCTTGTACTTGACGCCTGATGCCTTAACTGCCCCCACGGCCTTCGCGATGTAGTCGCTCAGCCCGGTCTTCGCCGTCCCTAGAGGCGTCACGGCGAGCTCGACCACCAGCAACCTCGCCATCGTTCCCACCTCCTATGAAGCGATATATACGCGGTGAAAATAATTAAATCGAGGGGGTGGGGCTGTGTACCTATTGCTCGGCTGTGGCGATGTTGGCTACAGCTTGGCGAGCAAGCTTCGAGATAGAAAAGCGGAGTTCACGATCATCGACCAAGACGAGAACAAAATTTGGTGGTTGAAGGCCCTCGGTTACAATGCCGTGGCGGGGGATTTCCGCCGGATGGAGGTGCTCAGGCTGGCTGGGATCGAAAATGCCGAGATAGTATTGGTGCTAGCACAAGATTTCCCGACCGTCGAACAAACGCTCGCCACGATAGATCAGCTAAAGCGTTCGCTGATGATCGATCCAGTAGTGGTGGTGCGGATTACCGACGAGGCAGAAGTGCCGGAGGTGAAGCGCCTTGGTGCCTCGGCGGCGATGGCGTCGACGGAGATCCTAGCGGACTTCGCGCTGAAGAAATTCGATGAATTCGCCGCCATGGCCAAGGAGAGGAGGCTCAGGGCCATGTTGCGTGACTTCAAGGGCAGGATGGCGATAGTACTGCAGACGAATCCGGACCCCGACAGCATATCAAGTGGCATGGCGCTGAAGCGTTACCTTGGAACGCTGGGCATCGAGGCGGACATCGTCTACGACGGCGAGATAGGCCACCAGCAGAACCGTGCCTTGGTCAATCTTCTCAACATAGAGCTCCGGCACGTGGCGCTGGACGGGGTGAAGTTCGAAGAATACGACGCGTTCGCGCTCGTCGACGTCGCCACCCCGGCGAACTGTGCGCTCCCCAAGGATATCGTGCCGATGATAGTCATAGACCACCACTCCGTTCCGTCGGGCGAGGTGAGGGCGAGGTATCAGGACATCACCGCGGTAGGGGCCACCGCGACCCTGCTGACGAATTACCTGAGGTATGCGGGCATAGAGATGGACCCCTCGATGGCAACCGCCTTGGCCTTCGGCATTCTAACTGATACCATGAACTTCACGAGAGGGGCAACGCCCTTGGACTTCGATGCCTTCGAGTACCTCCGCAAGTTCATGAACACGGATCAGTTGATCAAACTGCAGTCGCCAGCGATCTCGCCGGATACCTTAGATGTGCTGGCGAGGGCGATCAAGGCGAGCAAGCTCAAAGGGGGCTACCTAATTTCCAACGTCGGCTTCATCAAGGACAAGGATGCGATAGCGCAGGCGGCAGATTTCCTACTGCAACGCGAGGGGGCAATGACGGTGTTAGTTTACGGCATAGGAGAGCAAGCGGTGTACGTTTCTGCACGCACCAGCGATATCAGGCTCCACCTCGGCAGGACCTTGAAGGAGATCTTTGGAGACATTGGCTCGGCCGGCGGGCATCCGACGATGGCAGGAGCGACCATCCCCCTGAAGGCCTTCGGCAAGATCTCGGATAAAAAGGCCCTCAAGGGGGCCGTCGAACGGGCAGTGGGACTAAAATTTTTGGAGCACATGGGCGTGGTGAAGCCGAAGCCGAAGCGCTAGGGTGGCCGGATGGGCTACCTCCGCGATGCCCTCAAGGCATCCCTCCCGCCCGAGGAGCTCGAGCTCCTTCCCTCTGGTTTTGACCGCGTGGGCCACGTAGCGATCCTAACCCTCCCCCCTAAGCTCATGCATAGGTCGAGGGAGATCGCTGCGGCCCTGCTACGGTTGAAAGGTGTGCGCACCGTGGCGCTGAGGGAGGGCCCTATAACCGGGCGCCACAGGAGGCCCAAGATCAAGGTCATAGCGGGCGATCCCAACACCGAGACCCTGCACAAGGAACACGGCTGTCTCTTCAAGTTGGACGTGGCCAGAGTCATGTTCGCGCCGGGTAACCTCTTTGAGCGCGGCCGCATCGCTGGGCTGGTGAAGCCTGGCGAGGTGGTGGTGGACAT
>JAWCKY010000010.1:0-11153 GCA_038851365.1 Hadarchaeales archaeon (SeqCode) | reverse complement strand
TAGGCATAGGAAAGCCGCTCGTGGGGCAGATGCTGCTCTTCGATGGCGGGGAAATGATATTTGACTTCATACAAGTCCGCAGGGACCCCAACTGCCCGACTTGCGGGGATGTTTGACGGAAAGGATTTAGTAGGCCACCGTAGTCCTTTAATGGGCATCGAATGGTAGACGTCGGCATCCATCGCAGGGGGGAGATTAACTTCTCCAAGCTGCTAGAGGAGCTGAGAAGGGGCCTCCCGAGCGATGTGGGCGCGATCGGCTGTTTCATAGGCGTCGTCCGCGGCACCTCGAGCACGGGGGCGGTGAAGTGCCTTCACTACGAGTGCTCGGATGAGGCCGAGAAAAAGATCGAACAAATCGCCGCTGAGGTGGAGAGGGAACCCAACATCTCGCGGGTGATGATCCATCATATCGTCGATGACCTCTCGCCGGGCGAGGATGCTATTTACGTGCTAGTGGCCGGAAGGCATAGGGGGGAGGTCTTCTCCGCCCTCTCGAAGATCATGGATAGGGTGAAGACCGAGGTGCCGATTTGGAAGAAGGAGATCACCGAAGGCGGGGAGCGCTGGGTCCACGAGGTCGAGTGAGTTGCGCCAAGTCGTCGAAACCCGCTACGGCTCGCTGCTGTTGGGCGAGATGCCCAAGGGTTGCAAGCTCTGCATCAAGGGCGCCAAGCTCGTGCTCTTCGTCACCGGACTTTGCGACCGGGGCTGTTTCTACTGCCCGCTGTCCGAGAGGCGCAGGGGAAAAGATGTCGTCTACGCGAACGAGCGCCCGGTCAGGTCGCAGCGGGATATAATCGAGGAAGCTAAGCTCATAGATGCGCTCGGCACGGGTTTGACGGGAGGCGACCCAGCGGTGAGGTTCGAGCGCGCCCTCCGCTACCTCCGGCTCCTCAAGCGAGCGTTTGGCGAGCGCCACCACGTCCACATGTACGTCGGCCGCCAGCTCTCGTCCGAGCAATTGCTCAGGTTGCGGCGGGCTGGGCTGGACGAGCTCAGATTTCACACCTGGTCGGTGGAGCCGGTCAAGTTGGCATTAGATGCTGGGTTGAACGCGGGAGTTGAGATCCCCGCCATACCGGGTGAATTTCGGAGAATCGTGGCGCTGCTCCGAGAGCTCGACCGCATCGGTTGCCCTTTCGTCAACCTGAACGAGCTGGAGTTCTCGGATACCAACCTGCGTGCGCTCAAGCTGAGGGGCTTCGACATCAAGTCCGATGAGTCGATGGCGGTGAAGGGCAGCGAGGAGCTCGCGCGGAAGGTGCTCGAGTGGGCTCGAGGCACCCACCTCAACATCCACTACTGTCCCAGCGCCCTCAAGGATGGAGTGCAGCTGCGCAACCGGTTGAAGCGGAGGGCCAGAAATGTGGCTAAGCCTTACGATGTCATCACCGAGGACGGCCTGTTGGTAAAGGGGATCGCCTACGATCTACCGCCGTCGAAGCTAGCGGAGGTGCGGAGGAGGTTGATGAGGAACTACGATATCCCGGGCGACCTAATAGCGGTCGACAGACGAAAGCGGAGGCTGGAAATGGCTTGGTACATTGCGGAAGAGCTGGCCAAACTAGAACCGAACATAAAATTTGCACTCGTCGAGGAGTATCCGACGTACGATCGCCTAGAAACGACCTTCGTGCCCTTCCACGCTTAACTAAAAGCGGACGTTTTTGTTCAAGCCCGAGGACTTATACATCTCGGCCAGCCTGGCGTAATTTTCCGCTTGTATCCTGATCTTTTCTATCTCCTCGTCGGTCAGCTTCCGCAAGGGTCTAGCCGGGATGCCTATGACAATGGTGCGCGGCGGAACCCTGACGTCGGCGAGGACCACCGCCCCCATGCCGACGAGCGAGCCTTTCTCCACTCTCGCGCCGTTAAACACTATCGAACCCGCGCCCACGATGCAGTTGTCGGCCACCGAGCAACCGTGCAAAAGGGCACCGTGGCCGATCACCACGTAATTGCCGACCTTAACCCTTAGATATTTGGTCTTGCCCCCATACACATCGGCCGCGTGGATGACGGCGTTGTCCTGCACGCAAGTGTAGTTGCCTATCCTGATGCGGCCGAAGTCGCCCCTGATGACCGCCCCGGGCCAGACGCTCGAGTGTTCGCCTATTTTGACGTCGCCTATCACCACGGCGCTCGGATGCACGAACGCCGTCTCGTGAACGCGCGGCCTCTTTCCGTCAAACTCCTGCAGCAACGCCTACCTCCTCCGTGCCCGCTGGCTTCTTCGTCCTAACGAGCACGATGTCGCCGATGGCCATGATGCTGCTGTAGGGTATCGAAGCCACCTTGCCCTCCCTCCTCCCGAAGGCAAGGCCGACGATCATGCCCTCTTTGTCATCTATGACGACATCCTCGACCGCGCCCACGTAGCGCGCCTTATCGCTGTAAATGCGCATGCCGTAGTACTCGGATATCCTTTTCACCTAACCACCCCCAATGGCTCATCACCCATCGATCGTGAGCCGCGCGATAGCTACTCGGATGGGTGGCTTATTATTCTTTCGGGTGCACTAGCGGAACAAACTTAAGAGCCTCGGCTAAGATTTCCTCGGAGTTGGTTCAAGTGGCTCGCCCTTACGTCATCCTCAATGCGGCGATGACGCTCGACGGAAAGATCGCCACCGTTGCCGGCGATAGCAGGATCTCCTGCGAAGAGGACTTGGATAGGATCCACGAGCTCCGCGCTAGCGTCGACGCGGTCATGGTGGGGGTGGGCACGGTGCTCGCCGACGATCCCTCGCTAACCGTTAGGCGCGTATGCGGGAAGAACCCCGTCAGGGTCATCGTCGACAGCTTGGCGAAGACCCCCTCCGATGCCAGGGTCCTAGATTCCTCAGCGCGGACGATCGTGGCGGTGAGCAAGAGGGCCGCGAAGGAGGACATTGAGAGGCTCAAGAGGAAGGGGGCCCTAGTCATGGTCGGCGGCGAGGAGGAGGTGGACTTGCCCAAGCTGCTCGAGGAGCTGCATGCAATGGGGGTGCGCAAGCTCTTGCTCGAAGGGGGCTCCACCCTGAACTGGAGCATGTTGAGGGAAGGTTTGGTAGACGAGGTTCGGGTCGCGATCGCTCCCCGCATCGTCGGCGGCGAGACCGCCAGGACCCTAGTCGGGGGAGCTGGTTTTAGGAGCGTTTCAGAGGGGATCGAGCTCGAGCTCGTCGGCGTCGACCGCGTGGGGACGGACCTTTTGCTCACGTATCGCGTGAAGAGGTGCGGAGATGCTTAGAAAGTTCCATGAGCGCTTGATCTTGGTCGGGGTCGCCCATATCTTGCCCGAAAGCAAGGCTGAGGTGGAGCAGGCGATAGCTAAAGAACAACCGGCCGTGGTGGCGGTGGAGCTCTGCCCAGCTCGTTACCACGCGCTATTGCACGGCGGCGAAGGGCCCAGCGCCTTCAACGCGCTTCGCGCGCGGAGGTTCGGGCTTTTCGTGCTCAACAAATTGTTGTACTCTCTTCAGAATAGGTTGGCAAAGCAGACCGGCATGCCGGCTGGAAATGAAATGTTGACGGCCATCGAGCGGGCGAGGGAAGTCGGCGCTAAGGTGGAGTTCATAGATCGCGACATCGACATCACCCTTCAGAGGTTAATCGCTCGGACGGGGAGATTGGAGAAGCTTAGACTTCTCGCAGAGCTCCTGCTCGGGTTGATGCCGCTCGGCGCGCGCGTGGACCTTCACAAGATGACGGAGGAAGAAGTCCTCTTGCGAGCGCTCTCTTCCCTCAAGCGTGCCTCACCCACCGCCTACGAGGTGTTGATCGAGGAACGCAACGACTACATGGCGAATAGGATCGTCGAATTACTCGCGCTGACCAAGGGCAAGATCTTGTGCGTGGTGGGTGCTGGACACCTGCCAGGACTATGCCAAAGGCTGAGGGACCAACGCTGGGGCTGGTGGGAGGTATCGATGGGTTATGAAATAGGGTCAGAGGAAGCAGCTTAAAGGCGAACTGACAAAAAATTTTTAAACAGTCGTCGTAAAGCCCAGAATAGGAGTTGTGTCTCGTGGACGAGAAAACCGTAAACCAATTGAAGGCGATGCTGAACGTCAAAATTGACAGGATCGAGGAGCAGGGCGACCAACTTATAGTGTATGTGCCCAAGGATCAGGTCGCGAAGGCAATAGGCTCAGGCGGCTGCGTCGCCCGTTCGGCGGAACTCGTGCTGAAGCGAAAGCTCACGATCAAAGAATCGGTTTAGCGGCTTTTTTGCATCCAAACGCTTTAAAAACTATCCTGCATAAGGGAAGGTTGAGGTGGGTAATTGGCACAGGCATACGTCTTTGTGACCGCGGCCATAGGCAAGGTCAAACAGGTGGCCAAGGATTTGGAACGTTTGCCCGGGGTGAAGTCGGTACATATCGTCACTGGACCTTATGACATCGTCGTCTTCCTCGAGGCGAAGGACCTGACCAAGCTGACGGATACCGTGGTCGAAAACATTCATAAAATCAAGGGCGTCGTGGACACGAACACGGCAATCGTGGTCGAAGTTTAGTTAGTTCTAAGTGGTAGCCCCGCCCGGAATTTCGTCGAGCGATTTCGAACCGGGGTCGGCGGATCCAGATTGCGGCCCAGGGGGTGTCCGCCAGGATTGACCATTGGGCCCGACTTCCGTCGGCCTACCCCACGGGGCTACCGATAGAGATATTTTGTGGCGACGATTTAAACTTGCTCCAAGCGTGGCTAGACAGGAGCCACCTCGACCCTTCGCTCGTGAAGGTAAAGGGCGAGCTGGCCGAACAAATAGCCTAGCAAGAGGAGCAGGTAAGCAAGCAGGTTGGAGAAGAAGGTACCGGGACTCATGCCATAGGGCGGCTCTCCGACCACTTTCCTAACTACCTCAGGCAACCACTTCAAGAACAGGTAAAACACGCTCATGAAGGGAAACGCAGCAATGTGAGTCAAGAGCGCGAGCCTTGGGTTCATGCTGAAGATCAGGAATAAGACCAATACGCCCAAGGCCAGCAGGATATAGCTCGCGTAGAATAAAACTTTGAGGTCAGGCCTCAGGATAGGCATGTTTACGTTCAAGATAAAATAGAACAGGGCCAGAAGGAACACGAAGGCAACATCGATGGAGAGCTGGGGTTTTAGCTTCTCGTACCTCATCATGGAATCCTAGTTTTAAGACAAGCGGCGATGATTTAAATAAGTGACCGCCCATGCCCCGGAAGAAGCTGATGGACAGGCTAAGCATACATCGCCCTAAATTGCCGAGCTTAAAGGGCCTGCTCGCGGCGGCTTTTTTGATCGGCCTGTGCTTGGGCGCGGCGCTGACCTCTGGCTGGTACGCCTCGAGACCTCCCCTCGAGCTGGCGGAAGGGGAAGTACACGCCCGATCGATCGCGGTGGTCGGGGTGCTCAAGGATAGCGGGGAAGGGAAGCTGGCGACGTTGACGCTCGAGCTACGAGCGGGAAGAGGACGTCTACTCATCGCCGTGCCGCCTTATGAAAACGAGGATACTCAAAGGGCCGCGATCGCCGCCAAGCGGGCGGCAGAGCAGCTGACGGGCCTCGACCTCGCTCTCGTGGACGTGGTGTTCTCCATGCAAGCCGACGTCGAGTTCATCGCCGGACCTTCAGCGGGCGGAGCGATGGCCGCAGCACTGGTAGCGGCGATGGAGAATAGGTGGGTGAGAGAGGATACCATCGTCAGCGCTACCATCGATGAGCTCGGCAGGCTAGGGCCCGTTGGGGATATCGAGCTAAAGATACGCGCCGCAAGGGATGCCGGATTCAAGCTCTTCATCGTCGCGGCCAACCAATCGGGAGTACCCAAGATGGCTGGAATAGAAATAAAGCGAGCTGGGAACCTCAGGGAACTTGCGGGGCTGGTCTTGATTTAGGTGGCAAGTTCAACCACCAGCTAACCTCGCTTGACGTCTCTTGAGCTCCAAGTAGTCGGTCAACACTAGCACCCCTTGGATTATCAGGAATAACCCCACGATCCACCGAAGGAGGTCCGGAAAGATTATGACCAGTAGTCCGAAGATGATGCAGATCGCCGCTAGGGCCGGCTTGGAAACCGTTACCCCTATTCCCTTTAGCCCCTTTTCCACCACGGCCACTTCCTCACCTCCTGCTCCTTTTAATTGGTAGCCCCGGCCGGATTCGAACCGGCGTCGCGGGCTCCAAAGGCCCGCAGGATTGACCATTGGGCCCGACTTCCGTCGGCCTACCCCACGGGGCTACCATACTTAGATAGCCTCCATCCCCTAAAAAACTCGGGCTCCTCGAGCGAGCTTAAGACCTCGTCTTGCCTTCGAACCTAAATTTACTTAAGCCGGTGGGCGCGAATAGTATTGAGGACCGAGAAATTGAGGTTGAAGTTGCTCCGGGTAGACCTCTCGTCCGGTTCCATGAGAGATGAAATGGTGGACGATGAAGACGTGGAGAAATTCATAGGAGGACGGGGACTCGGGGTAAAAATTCTCATGGATGAACTAAAGCCAGGCGTTGATCCTTTGGGGCCGGAAAACAAGCTGATTTTCATGGTCGGCCCGGCGACGGGAACCGCTTTCCCCGCCAGCGGCAGGTTCCACGTGATCACGAAATCCCCGCTGACGGGTGGCATAGGGGACTCCAACTGCGGAGGGGACTTCGGCCCCGAGCTGAGGTTCGCGGGTTACGAGGGCATCATCTTTGAGGGCAGGGCGAGCGAGCCGGTCTACCTCTGGCTGCACGACGGAGAGGCCGAGCTTCGACCTGCGAAACGCTACTGGGGCAAGGGCACATGGGATACCGAGGATGGCATTCGCAGGGAGCTGAAGGACCCAGCGGTTAAGATAGCCAGCATCGGTCCGGCGGGGGAAAACTTGGCCATGTGCGCAGCCATAATCAACGACAAACATCGCGCCGCCGGCAGGACGGGCGTCGGCGCGGTGATGGGCAGCAAGCGTTTGAAGGCGGTTGCCGTGAGGGGAACGAAAAAGCCCCCCATCGCGGACGAGGGAAAGCTCAAGGCGGCCGTGGAGAAGGCGCTGAAGATGATCAAGGACAGTCCAGTCACGGGGCAAAGCCTGCCCAAATACGGCACGGCCATCCTCGTGAACGTCATCAACGAGGCCGGCATCTATCCGACTCGCAACTTTCAGACGGGCGTTTTCCCGACGGCGGACAAGACGGGAGGCGAGACCATAGAGAGGACCGTGCTCGTGAGGGCTAAAGCATGCTGGGGCTGTCCTATCGCGTGCGGCAGGGTGTCAAAGGTGACGCAACCACCTTACCAAGTGGAGGGCGAGGGACCAGAATACGAGACTACGTGGGCGCTAGGTGCACAGTGCGGCATAGACGACCTCGCAGCGATAGTCAAGGCCCACAACCTCTGCGACGAGCTCGGCATAGATCCCATCTCCTTCGGGAACACCGTGGGCTGCGCGATGGAGCTCTACGAGAGGGGCAAGATCTCCAAGGAGAGGCTGGGAGGGCTCGAGCTCAAGTTTGGCAATCCACAGGCGATCGTGGAGCTAGCTTGGAGGACGGCCTTCCGCGTGGGCTTCGGCGACGACATAGCGCTCGGCGCGAGGAAGCTCGCCGAGAAGTACGGCATGCCGGAGCTCGCGATGCACTCAAAGGGACTCGAACTGCCGGCCTACGATCCCAGGGGCGTGCAGGGCCACGGGTTGGGTTACGCGACGAGCAACAGGGGTGGCTGCCACCTTCGCGCGTACATGATCGCTCCGGAGATCGTCGGCGTGCCCGAGCGCCTCGACAGGTTTGCGACGCAGGGCAAGGCAAAATGGGTGAAAACCTTTCAAGATCTCTTCGCCGTCTGCGACTCGGCGGTCGTCTGCAAGTTCTTGACCTTCGCGATAGGGGCGCAGGAGATCGCCGAGATGCTCAACGCCATCGCTGGCTGGAACTGGACCGCCGACGACCTCCTCAGGGCTGGCGAGCGGATATACAACCTCGAGAGGCTCTTCATCAACCGCGAGGGCTTCGGGCGCGAGCACGATACCCTACCGCAGAGGCTGCTGAAGGAACCCATGCCGGAGGGTCCCTCGAAAGGACATGTGGTGAGGCTAGACGCGATGCTCGACGAATACTACAAATTGCGGGGATGGAAGGACGGAAGGCCGACGACGGAGAAGTTGAAGGAGCTTGGACTTAGCAAGTACACCTAGCGACGCGACGATCCCGACGGGTCACCGGACAACCAAGCGGTTGACTACCGTAGCTCCCCAGTCACCACCAGCCCAGCCGCCAGTAGATTACCCTGAAGGCGATCAGTGCGGCCAAGCCCACCGCCACTGGGATGGTACCTAGCCAAGCCCTCTCCAAGAGCCCCAGCGCGGCCATGGGTTCCATCACGCCGTATGCCAGCTGCGAGGAGGTAAAGAAGGAGAGGAGCAGCTTGGCTATGATATCATCTATCGCATGCCAAAGGATGAAGAAGACTGCGCCAGCTCCTAGGCCTCCAACCGAGAATATGAGAAGTGTATCGATGGGGCTCCTCGATGGAGGGTCGATGGTTACGAGGCCGTAAACGTAGGGGATCTCGATCCCGTAGTGCACATCCGCCTCGTAGCCCAACGCTCTGGCGACTAGCAGGTGACAGGTCTCGTGGACTACTATCGATAGCCCTAAGAATATCAAAAAGAGCAATATGCCCCTCCTCACATCTACAAGGGGCCTCCTCTTTCTTCTCCTCCTTGGGAGGATGGCCAGGCGAACCGACCTCGCTTTGATGTTGAGTAAGACAAGATTTAAGTCTGATAAACCCTCGAAGCTCATTGCTCAGGGAGCTTGATTTCGCCGCACCCATAAGCTTAAAGCAACTCCCGCCAGATCGCTGGGTGAAGCCACGCTCAAAGGAGAAAGGACGCTGGTCATTTGCTGGGACGGGGAGATAGAGGGTGGTGCCCGTTCTGTGGGCGAGAGACGCCTACCATCAGGGTTGGAGGGACTCGTTGGTGCGCCGTATGCTACTCCAAGAGCGCCAAACATAGTGTGGCGCCGGAGCTCCACGAGGACTTGCCACCCAAGTGCCCCAGATGTAATACGGCTTCGATCTTTGTGGCGGGCGACCGCTTCGGGTGCGAGCGATGTGGTTACTCCGGACACAAGGATGAAGTACTGGGAAAATTGAAGCCGGAAGTCAACATCTCGCAGGTGGAGGGCGGCGAACCTCCTGCCCTGAATTCAGCTCGAATTTGACGGTTCCATCACGATCGCGAGCGCTCATCATGTCCTGGCCCTTTTCCACAGGAGAAATGCGGCACCTCCCACTGCAAGGATCGCGATCGTTAGGATGGATATCATGATCGCCGCCGATCCGTCTGGGGTTGTCCCCTTCGATGGCCCCTTTTGCAAGCTGAACTCGTCGAACGTGTCGCCCTCGCTGTCCACCGCCCGAAGGCGAAGCATGCCGTTCTCGAACACATCGATGACCAGGTGATGGAACCTGCCCTCAGGTCCGGCGGCCGTGCACCACGCGGGAGGGCGTCCGCTCACCGGACCTCCCCATCCACCGGCAATTATGTAAATGGTCCCCTCCCCGGGCTGCATGATCTCGCCGGGCGCTCTGGTCCAGTCGAGCGGGTGCGAGCGCTCGTAGCTGTGGGTGTGTCCGGAAAGCACTAGATCGACGTGGTACTTGTCGAAGAGGAACGCCCATTCCTCTTGCCTGGGCTCGAGGGTCCCTCCTATCACCATTCGCCTGTGGAAGATCACCACCTTCCAAAGGTAATCCTTGGAAGCCTCGAGCTCGCCCTCTAACCATTTGAGTTGCTCCCGCCACGCGCTCGACCTAGTATCGAGCACCTCGCTGTCGAGCACTATTATCCTCAAGTCCGGTCCCCAGCTCAGCGCGTACCAGCGCTCGTTGCCCGGCAGCCTGAACTGCGCGTAGTAGTTAGTGGCATGCGTCGCGGGATCATAATCGGGAGGCTGCGGGTAGACGACCTCGTGGTTCCCTACAGCCGGGATGATGGGCACCATCAACCCCTCAGGCGTGACCAGGTAATTATCCAGAGCCCTAAACCAGTTGTCCCACTCCCACTGGTCGTTGTAGTAGAAGGCGTAGTCGCCTAAGCCCAAGAGGAACGACGGGCTTTGCTGAGCCATGAGCTTCGTGTTATTATCGCGCGACTCCGGCCACTCCGGGTAGGGTCTGACATCGGCACCGGAGTGCGAGTCCCCAGCCGCGACGAACCTGAAACTCGTACCGCTCGCGGGGGCGGTGCGGAAGGTACGCTCCTCGCTCCAGCCGTGATCAGGGTGCCCACAGATGAAGTAGTACTTAGTGTCGGGCTTCAAGCCGGTGAGCTCGACGTGGTGGACGTAGCCCTCCAATCCCTCGTATGTTACAGGTGTGACGTTTGGGTCGCCCACCGCGCGAAAGCGGTAGAGCTCGATGGCGCCACCTCGGGGCTCCGTGTCGTAGCGCACCTCGCCGACGTAATTCCCTACCGTGCGCCAGCTGACGTTGATGCTGTGGGCCGTGTCGTCGCGAGCCCAAGTAAGGTAAACGTAAACAGGAGGATCCAGACCCTGGGCTTTCGCCGGGATGGTAAAGGCCGCGCATGCAAGGACCGATGAAATTAAAACCGCCGGGATCCAGCCACCCTTCTTCCACATATTATCCTCCCGCCTTCGCGCGTCGCCTGAAGCTTCTACTGCCGAATACTGCAACGATGACCACGGCGACCGCGATCAGCGCTGTGAGCAGCAGCGTGCGCGTATCGTCGTACACCTCGCGCTGCTGATGGCGCAAGTAGGCGATGACGGCCAGCGTCGCCAGCAGGCACAGCGCCACGACCGACCCCGCCTCCCACACCTCGGGCAGCGGACGCAGCAGCCCCAGCGCGCGCAGCGCCTCCAGGTCCTGTGCGGTCACCACCTCGCCCTTGCTCAGGATGACCTTGCCCGCGATGATCGTGTTCTCCACCGGTTGCACCGCCCGCCGCGCCGCTGCGCGCAGCGCCTCGGTTGCCCCCTGGTCATACCTCCAGTTGGGCCGCACCACCCGACGGGCCGCCGCCGCCGCAAGTTCCCGCGCCGCGGGTGCCAGGTCGAGCCTGCGCGCAGCATCGGATATGGAGCGTCGGGCCGCTTCAATCGCCTCCACCCGGTCGGCGATGGGGCGGCTCATCGCTTCGCGCGCCAGTTCCACCGCCGCATCGGCAACTTTGGCGATATGTTCCG
>JAWCKY010000009.1:0-6665 GCA_038851365.1 Hadarchaeales archaeon (SeqCode) | reverse complement strand
GAGACCATCCTTTTCCCTTCCATCAGATCTCTGCTCGAGGATATCTCCTGCGGCGCGGCACGGTAATCGTCAACAATCCGTCCTTGATGTCCACCTCGCGCTCATCCAGCAGGGCGTCGGGCGGAAGCTCGAATGCGGCGAAGTAGGCCTCGCCCGTCCCCTTGCGCGCGATTACCTCCAAGGTGTTCCCAAATCGTCTGATTTCCACGTCCTCCTTATCGACGTCGGAGACCTGCATCGTCAGAATTACTTTATCTGGTCTCTCCACTTTGCCGATGTTCGTCTCTAGCATCTGCTTAATGGGCTTGATGGGCTTAGCCTCCGCTGGCTTACGCTCAGGCTCCGGGGCTTCAGGGATGGGGGCAATCCGCGGGATACGCTCGCCCAGCCTAGTTATCTTGATATCCGGCTTCCCCGTCCCGTAATCCCTTATTTCTATCTTAAACCCAGAGACACCGGGAGCGTGCATGAACTCGCGTAAGTTTACCTCGTCGAACTCGCGCTCGAAGTCCTTGAACATCCGCCGCATCCGCCTGAAGAATTCATCGAAATCGAATAGGTCCATGTCTTCACCAACTTCATTAAATGCCTGATCGGATTTATTTATTTGGGGTGCCCACTTGGAGGAAAACTATTTCGAAGTCGGGCAAGAACTCAACATTCTTGAGGAAGTCGAGAAAAAACTTTGTTTCATCGGCCGCAAACGCGAGATATGGAAAAAATACGGCCCCAAGGCCACCTTGCTTCTAGGGCGGATAGCTGAGAGATCCGCTGGCGGTAAGGATAGATGCGGCTGGTGGGTGTTGCTCGATAGCATAAGTCCTCACGTAATTTTCATCTGCGGCGCAAGGGGATCTGGAAAATCTTACACGCTCGGCACGATTGCGGAGGAGATTGCCCTAAAAAACCCAAGTTTAGCTGTCGTCCTGATCGATACGCTCGGCGTCTTCTGGAGCATGAAATATCCAAATAGGGAGGAGCCTGAGGTCGAGAGATTGAAAAGCTGGGGGTTAGAGCCCGGCGGCATACAAAATGTTCGCGTGCTCATACCTTATGGTTTCGCGGATAAGGCACCGAGGGAGACGTACGATGCATTCTTTATGATCAAACCAGCGGAGCTCAGCGTCGACGATTGGTGTCTAACCTTCGGGATCTCCCGCTATGGCCCAGTTGGATTATTGCTGGATCGAACGATCGAGAAAGTGCGAAACGGATACAACAAGGTAGTGCAATCGGCCGAGCGTAGGGAACTCAGACGGGTGATGGGAAAGGGATCAAACTACAGCATCGATGACATGATCGAATGCGTGGATTCGGACGCTGAGTTGACCTCCAAGAGGGCGGGTTTTAAAACCGAAACCCGAAGGGCCCTGATCTCTAGGCTTACCGCTGCCAAAGAATGGGGGATCTTCGGAGGGGAGGGCCTAAACATCCGAGACATCGCGCGCGCCGGTATGATCAGCGTGATCGACGTCAGCTTTCTGGAAGAGAACGTTCGCGCCCTAGTCGTGGGCTTGCTCGCGAGAAAGATACTGGCGGCGAGGGTAATGGCCACGCGCAAAGAAGCCGTCGAACGTTTGTTAGAGGGGCGCATGCTAGATGGGCTGGAGGAGATACCCGCCACCTGGTTGTTGATAGACGAGGCCCATACCTTTTCACCTTCTGGAAGTAGAAAAACCGCGGCAAGCGAGGCTCTCATCGAGTTCGTGAAGCAGGGACGAAGGCCCGGCTTAACGGCGGTGCTCGCGACCCAACAGCCGAGCGCCCTCAGCTCGAAGATCATCTCCCAAGTCGACATGGTAATAGTTCACAAGTTGATTTTCGAGGATGATATCAAAGCGGCCCTCAAACGTGTGCCCACGGTGTTGCCCGCCGAGTTCAGGAGTTCGGCCTTCATAAAGATGTTGCCGGTGGGCATGGCCATCATCGGGGACAAGGAGACCGGCCGGGCTTTCGTCGCATCCATCAGGCCTCGCCTCAGTCAACATGAGGGACGGGAGAGCATCCCGCGACTCGAGAGGCCCGCGCTCCCGGAAAAGCCGAAGATCTGGGAAGAAGCAAGGGGGGCCGCTTTAGCCTGCGTAAGAAGCGCCCCTGAACAACGCGCTAGTATGCAGATGATAAAGGCGGCGATCGATGAGGTGGCAAGCAAGCATGGGGTAAACCTCTCGCTAGACTCCATATTGATGGACTTAAAGCGGGATGGTTTGATCGAGCTGAATGGAGATTTCGTTTGGGTTCAAAAAGGAGCTCCCCCTGAACAGGCCGCTGTGGCTGGCCAGGAGATCTTGGCTATACCATTTGGCGCGGACCTCGAGACCGCGCGACGGATTGCCAGCGAGGACCGCCGGAGGCGATTTGGCATATTTGGCGAAAAAGAGAGGCTTGTTTCGCTCGAGCGGATTTACTACCCATTATGGCGGGTACTCGTAGATTACTCCATCGATGGAAAATATGTCAGCCTGAACGTTCACATCGATGCCATCACTGGCGAGATCCTGCTGCTTGAGCGCGGTAGGGTCCTTCGAACCTCCGGGGTTAGAAAACTCACCAAATTGAGGCCTGCCTCACGTAGGGTGTTATTCTATTTGAGCAAACGCGGCTGTGCCACGATGCACCAGCTCACGACATCACTTGGGATGGGGCGCAAGAGCTTGGTTGCATGTCTAAGCGAGCTCACGGCCTTGGAGATGGTTAGGGTCAAAGAGGAGAAGGACCACAAACTGTTTGAGGCCTCATTTCCGCACCAGCGGTTCCCGGAGCGCTTGATCGATAGGAGAATTTTGGATATCGAGAATTTGTTCAAACCGTCGCCCGAGATCGTCGACATCGAAAAGTGTGTCTTAATTCAACCCTGCATCGAGGAAGAGGGGTTACGAGCAACGTTGGCCCTCTGGGAGGGGGTCGAGCTTTCAAAGCATGAGCTCATTTATTACCCATATTGGCGTGCGACCTTCGCGGATAGCCGAGGCATCACGCGGAACGCAATCTATGATGGCCTAACGGGCGAGCGGGATGTCTACGCAGAATACGTGTTGAGGCGAAGGCTGTAGGTGAAGCCCTTGGGACCGAGCACGGCATTTGGCTTGATCCTGCTCATGGTGACGTTGGGGCCCATCGGCGCCGTGCCTTATGCGATCGAACATGGCATGTCTACCCTCCAAGCGACGGTGATCGTATGTTCCCTGAACGTTGCTTTGGTTCCAGTGTGGTTCGGCATCATGGAGCTTTTCGGGTACAGCAAGAGATACCACAAATACCTTGCAAATAGGGCACTGGGATATGTCGCCAGAAGATCCGCTGAATTACAGAGGAACATCCAAGTTTACGTGGGGGAATTCGAGAGGCGCCTCGGGCACATCGGCTTTTTCATCGCCCTGACGATTTTCTCCTTTATCTTTGGAGTAGTTTGGCCAACCATCGGTGCCTATTTCCTGAACGTGAAGAGGACTCCCGCCCTTATCTCGATTTCTATCGGAGCCATTGGTAACGCCGTGCTGTTTGGCTTGACCTCGGTTGGGATTTTGAGGTTCATGCCCAGCCCCAAGGCCCTTTACCTCTCACTTATAGCGCTGACGGGCGTGTTTTTGTTCTACGGAAGACTAAGGGAGACAAGGGTCCTAAGATCCGTGTTGCGCAAACTGGGGAGGAAGGGCTGATTACTCCTCTTCAAGTTCCTCGAAGATTTTTTCCTCTTCCTCGTAGAGGCACTCGCCATCCGAGTAAAAGTCGCACTCCTCGCAGCATTCGTTCTTATTTTCACAATCGTCGTACATATAGCATTTCGAACAGCATTTCGGCATTTAAACCCTCCGAGAATTTTCGCTTTATGGACGCCGGAACCATTATTTAAAGTTTTCGAGATTACATCACGTTGGAAATGTAACACGCACATACATCAAACTCGCCCCAAATTTTGCGTTGAAAAAATCTTATTCGATTAGACCAACCAAAGTCAAAGGCAATAACTAAAATAATGCCAAATTGCTTGATTAATTCTAAATATCTCTACAGAAAATTTGGATTTGACAGAAATCTAAGTCTACAAAAGCCGTATCTGGCTTACAAGCGAAAATTATTTATATAAGGGAAAAAAGAAGCACCTATTGCGCCGAGAGGGTGAACCGGGAAAGCCTCTAGAATCAACCTCTGTGGATCCCACCGCAAGGGGTCCTGAAGGACTTGGCCGGTCTGGAGGGGCCTCGGGCGGCAGGCTGGAGAGGTTGGTTCGAAAGCGCCCAAAAGATCGCAGCGCGGGGAGTCCGAAAGGGCAATCCGCACGACTCGCGATGGGTCGGAGCGGCGTGGTTCACCGGGCTGCCTGAAAAGGCGGTTCGAGTGGGCTACGTCGTCTGTGATCGTTGGGTTGCCTGAGGCTTGGGCCATAATCTCGGCGCTTTTTTATTTGTTTTTCGTGAAATTACCTTGAGAAAACTTGCGTGGTGCCCTCCGTGGATGTCATCCACGATTTCGATCCCTGGGGAGATCCGCTTTGCACGTGTCCTCAAAAGTACAGCTTCGATCCATATACTGGCTGCGCCCATCGTTGCCTGTATTGTTACATCACATCGTACATCCCTCGCGCATTCGAGTGTAGACCGAAGAAGAACCTGCTAAAGCGCTTGAAGCGCGATCTGAGGAAGATCGACAAGCGTCGGGTCATAAGCATGTCCAATAGCTCCGATCCTTACCCCCCAGTTGAGGCCGAGCTTAAGCTCACCCGCTCCTGCATCGAGCTATTCGAGGGAGAGGGATGCCGCCTCCTCGTGATAACGAAATCCGATCTCGTTGCAAGGGATGCCGATCTCCTAGCTAAGATGGGCGCCGCGGTGAGCATGACCATCACCACGCTGAGCGAGGAAACTAGTAAAAGGCTGGAACCTGGCGCACCAAGCCCAAGGCGAAGGTTGGCAGCGCTGAGGAGGCTAGCCGATCAAGGAGTGCCAGTAGCCCTGCGCCTGGATCCCGTAATTCCCAGCGTAAACGATGCCGATATAGAGGAAACCGTCGAAGCCGCCGCGAACGCCGGCGTGGCCCACATCACCTCCTCGACATACAAGCTGAGGCCGGATAGTTGGCATAGGATACGAGAGGGATTTCCCGAAACGGCCGCGAGGCTGGCGCATCTGTATTTCGAGCGTGGAGAACGACGCCGCAATAGTTGGTACCTGCCGCTCGAGCTTAGACGGGAGCTCATGGAGCGCGTTAAAGCTGCATGCGATGAACGTGGCCTCACGTTCGCGTCTTGTAGGGAGGGTTTGGCCGAACTCACCTCCGCGGCAAGTTGCGATGGTAGCCACCTCGTGCGGACCGCTTCAGGACCTGCCCATCTTAAAGACATCGATTGCTTACCAACGTCTACATGTGCTCTGCGCTCGAAAAGTTCGAGCGAATAGAAATTTGACTAAATTTCGGCCACCCTTGCTAGGATCCGTGGCCCGAGTAGGCATTTCAATAAGCCATTAGTTACGTTTGGTAGCGCCCATCTATGCGCGGAGGCGTCGGCTGGGCTGGCGTCGAGCACGGAAAAGCTTTCCAAATGCTCCGGTGCGATGGGCAGGGAAACCAATCCCGACTTCGGGTTGAGGCTCATCGGCGCCAACAATAAGCCTCGCCTCGCCCGAAGTTCGGAGAGGAGGCAGGTGTAGGATCCCCTTTTGATCTGGATGTGGGGGCTTGTGCCCTCGATGAGAAAGCTTGGGCATCTCTCGACCAAGTAGCTCGCAATATGCCTTGTCAGCGCGCCATGTACATCGTCCAAAATTTCAAGGCTACCGGTCCACGCATCCCAGCCGAGGGCCTCGAGGGGGATGATGATGTCAAATCCAAGGTCGCCCGAGTACTTGACCCACGGCTCCGAAAGCCCACATTCGGCCAGCGCCTCCAGCACTGCTTCGGCGACGAACTTCGCGAACCTTAGGCCGCCGCTCTCCGCCCGAAGGGTCCAGACCAAATCCCTCCCAACGGGATGAAGCTGCCCATCTAGCTCAGGGTAACGCCAATAGGAACAGTAAAATGCGGAGGCACCAGCGCGCAGGGCTAACTCGATCGACTCCTCGGAATCGAAGATCAACGGGCGCCATCGCTCGCTCCCCCCTAAATTGGTATAGCGCTGTATGCTCTCGGTTCGGCGATTGAAGAAAGCACACTCTCGAACGGCGTTGCCCTCACCAGCCCGCGCGAAATCCAAGATGGCTCGTTTAACGTCCCAACGCCTGTAGTAGTTGTCCATCTGCCTTCCCCTTTAAGCGGTCGGATGCTGCTTTTTAAGTGAATTTAGGGGAGAGAGGTCGCCGAAAGTGGTCCCCTTTTTGTTACATATGTAACAAAAAATCAAATGTACTTCCTGAGCCCCGCGAGCTTTGCCTCGAGCTCGATAGAAAATTTTCGTCCGTCCGTCCAGTCGAACCGCGCCAGCTCATCCGCCGCACGCAACAGGCGGCGTACGCGCTCGAGAACGGTCTCGCCCAGCTCGCCTTTTGCGACCAGAGCCCTTAGGTCGTGGATCTCCTTGGCGAGGGTGGTCCTCTCACCCCGCCCCAGCGGCACCTGCCTTCCGAGCGAAGCCTCCATCGCCTTCAGCCTTAGATCCGCCGGCAGTATGGCGTAGAAGCTGTGGAGTTCCATGGGGCGCCACCTCGGGCTGGAGAAGAACTCCTCCAGCT
>JAWCKY010000008.1:0-3695 GCA_038851365.1 Hadarchaeales archaeon (SeqCode) | reverse complement strand
CCGTAGAGCCTGTCGCTCGAGGCGTACTTCTTCCACTCGTAGTTGCGCTCGAAGGTGAGCTCGCTGGGCACGCCCAGGCGCTCGAGCACCTCCTGCGCCTCGTCCAGGCTTTTCGTCCGCACGAGCTCCTTGGCGACCCTGCTTATGCGCTCGAACACCACCAGCGGATCGAAGTAGAAGGTGATCGCGGACGCAGGGGTAAGAAGGACCTTGCGGTAGCCCCCCCTGATCTCCACCTCGCCGCTCTTCCCCCTCGCGGCAGCCACCGCGAGCGCCGTCGCCTCCGTCTTGGTTTTGGCAATGACCTCGTCAAGCATTGTCAAGTCTTCCGGCGTGAGGCCTCGAGCGCCTAGGAAGCCGCCATAGCTGGCCACGCGGGAGATGTTCTCGCTTAGCCTCTCGAACCCAAGCTCGCCGTCGCTCCCGTAGCCCAGCACACCCAGCACCGCCGGCGCTTCTAGGTTGACCATGGCGGCGAGCATCATGCTATCCGCCAGCATGCTGTGCAGGCCTTGCTCGGTGCCCTCCGCCAGCACGTCGCCCCCAACGTCTATGCCCACGAACAGGTCCGCGCCGAGCTTTCTCATCGCCCGCCTCAGGCCCGAGATGACGCCCTGCACGCCAAGGTTGAGGTCTATCAGCATGGTCCTCTCGTTGAGCACCTCGGCGACGATGGACTCGGTGAACCTTATCCCCTTCTTCGTCCTCGTGCTCGCGTCGGCCAGCCCGACGGTCTCCGAGAGGAGCTCGATGTTTACGATCTCGTCCATGCGCCTGGGGCCGGGCTCGGGGTCGACCACGTATCGTTCCCAGGTGAGGCCGCCCACCATGGTCTTGAGGCCCAGCCAGCGGAGGTAACGGGAGGTGGGCAGCGTGCCGACGACGTCGCCACCGCCGCCTATCCCTATGACTAAGGCGAAGCTCGACTCGTCCACGAGGGCCTCGAGCGACTTCGGCACACGATCACCTTGCAAAAGATTCGCCTCCTTGTATATAAATTTTACTAAACTTGGATAATTGGAAATATTATTTACCAAATGCCGAAAATTATAAATAGTTTTTCACCAAAGGAGGAAATCGTGGCAAGGGTAGGGCGAGGGCGGTGAAGGATTTGCAGCTGGACGAGATCGATAGAAAATTGCTGGACCTGCTTCAAGAGGACGCGAAGCTGCCCTACGCCCAGTTGGCCGAGCGCTTGGGCATAAGCTCCTCCGGCGTCCACAAGAGGATGAGGAGGTTGGTCGAGGCGGGGGTTATCAAGAAGTTCGTGGCGGTCGTCGAGCCCTCGTCGGTCGGCAAGAAGCTGAAGGCGTTCATAGGCATCTCCACCTCGCCTGGGGCCTGTGGGGAGGTGATAGCGAAGCTGGCGGAACATCCGGAGGTGCTGGAGATACACGAGGTGGCGGGGGAGCACGATCTCTTCGTGAAGCTGATCACCGAGGACACGCTCAGGCTCAACGAGCTCCTGCACGAGATCGACAGGATCCCCGGCGTCAGTAGCACTCGCACCCTGGTCGTGCTCAAGACGGAGAAGGAGACAGGCTCCATCTCCCTTTGGCGTGGAACGTCGCACGAGGACGCCGTGGGGTAACGATCTATTTCTTCTTCGCCTCGATCAACATCGCCGCGCCGTGCCACTCGGCGTCGATTTCCTCAAAGCCGCGCTTTTCCAGCATCTCCGGGACCTCGCTGCCGCTGAAGAATCTCGCTTCGTGCCCGATCCTCTCACTGACGTAAAGGAAGGCCCTCAGAAAGGGGTTCGGCCTCGGCGGTCGGCAGACGACGCTCATCGCGAGCTTGGAGCCACGTTTCATGACCCTCCACATCTCGGCTAGGGCCACCTCGGGCTGGGGGAAAAGGTTGAAGGATGCCTGGCAAGTCACGCCGTCGAAGGTCAGATCCCTGAAGGGCAGCCTCTCCGCATCTCCCTTGATGAACGTGAGATTTTTCAAACCCCTCCGCTCGGCTTTCTTCGAACCCAACTTAAGCATCTCCAGAGCTAGGTCCACTCCGAATATTTGCCGCTGGGGGACGAGCTTGCCCAGCTCGAGCGCGACCATCCCCGTGCCGGTGGCGACGTCGAGGAACAGCCCAGTCCTCGCCCCCATCCTCCTCGCCGTGACCCTAGCCAACGCGCGATACGAGAAGCCGTATACGAGGGTGGGGACGATCAACCTCCCCCACTCGTACATGAAGGCCGTTCCAGCGAAGTCCTCCTCCACGAACCTCTTGCGGATGTAGTTCTCCTCCTCCGATGTCAGCTCCTCGCATTTCAACTCCTCGATGACCTCACCGCAGCGCGGGCAGACCGCGAGCCCGCCCTTGAGGCTTACGAAAGATGGCCAAGGCTCCAAGATGGCCTCAACGCGTCGCCCGCATCGCTCGCAGGGCATGGCCCTCCTCGGCGGGGCGACCTCGAGCGCTGGGATGCCCTCGATGATCTCATAATCTCTCGCGCACCCGTCGCAGCGCAGCCACCCGCGCCATATCTCGGGACCTCTCCGCTCGCGGGCTTCGTAGCTCAAGCTGGAGCTGCCACAGCTGGGGCACCGAAGATGTCGAACGATGTCTGCCCTCATCTCCTCCCGATGAAGGTCTCGCTACCAAGTATATGGCTTTGGGTGGCGAACGTTCGCCACTTAGCAGCGCTCGATCCCACGGATGATTTTGACCTTGCCCCCTTGTTCCGAGCAAGGGTTTGCTATTTGAAGTGCGATGTCAAGCCGCTCGACCATCGCCACGCTGAACTGGACCCACTTGGCCAAGCCCGAAGATTCTAGGCGCTTCCGCAGGCGGTAAAGGCTTCGAGGGGCCTTCCCCTTGAAATCGTAGATTACGTAGTAGCGAACGTTCGCCGTTTTCCTCAAGGCCCCGCTGAGCCTTTGAGGGATGGCTCCTTATAAGGCGGTGACGGCAGTCGTCTCGAGCGGCGGCAAAATACTTATGGCCGCGAGGAGAGGTCAAGGGCGGGCGAGGATGGCCGACGAGTACGAGAGGGCGGCGGAGGAGGTGAGGAGGCTCCTCGAGGAAAGGGCCTCTAAGATAGCGGAGGAGGCAGCCGCGAGCGTGGCCGCGGAGAGGCTGGAGTGCTCCGAGGCGAAGGAAGCGCTGACCTACTTCATGTCTAAGTGGCGCGACCTCGTCAGGCCCTCGCTGGTCTCGCTCGCCTGTGAAGCGGTCGGCGGCGACCCCTCGCTCGCTGAGCCCATAGGCAAGGCGCTCAGCTTCCTTAGCGGCGCGACGGACATACACGACGACATCATAGATCAAACGAAGGAGAAGGAGTGGGGCCGGACCGTCTTGGGCAAGTTCGGCGTCGACCTTTCGCTGATGGCCGGGGACGCGCTGATCTTCAAGGGTTTCCAGGAGCTCTTCGAGGGTCTGGCGAGGTTGGACCTGCCGCTCGAGAGGAAGCTGGCCATAGTTCGGGCGGTGAAGGAGCTGTACTTCGAGATGTTCGACGGCGAGGCGCTGGAGCTGAGGTTCAGGGGGCGTACCGACGTCAAGCCGGAGGAGTACTTGGAGGTGGTGAGGAAGAAGGCGGCGGACGTCGAGGCCTGCACGCGCGTAGGGGCGATGCTCGGCGGGGGGAGCGAGGAGCAGGTGGAGGCGCTCGCTAGGTACGGGAGGCTGCTCGGGATGATCGTCCTCCTCAGGAATGACCTCGAGGACCTGCTCGACTTCGAGCTCGGGCT
>JAWCKY010000007.1:0-7208 GCA_038851365.1 Hadarchaeales archaeon (SeqCode) | reverse complement strand
CGACATCCGCGGCACCAAGGGCGCCGGGCTCGCGGGGCGCAGGATAGTGCTGTCCATAACGGGCAGCGTAGCGGCCATTAGGTGCCCGGAGCTCGCTAGAGAGCTCATGCGTCACGCTGCGGACGTGCGGACCGTGATGACGGAAAGCGCGACGAGATTAATAACGCCTCAACTGATGCATTGGGCGACCGGCAACCCCGTGGTGACATCTCTCACCGGAGGACTCGAACACGTCGAGCTTGCATCATGGGCAGACTTGGTGCTCGTGGCGCCGGCGACAGCTAACACGCTGAGCAAGGTGGCATGCGCGATAGATGATACACCTGTGACATCGGTGGTCTCGGCGGCGCTGGGACTTGGCAAGCCAGTAGCGATGGTGCCTGCCATGCATGCCTCCATGTACTCTCATAAGTTGCTCCAGGAAAACCTCTCCCGCCTAAAATCAGCGGGCGTCCACATCCTCGAACCGCGCCTTGAAGAGGGAAAGGCCAAACTACCGTCGGTCGCCGAGATCGTGGACTTCGTCTTGGGTTTATTGGCGCCCAAGGACATGGTTGGCCTGCGGGTGCTCGTAACGGCTGGCTCAACCGTCGAGCACATAGACCCGATCAAATTCATAACGAATCGCAGCTCCGGCAAGATGGGCGTTGCGATAGCTCGGGCGGCAGCGAACAGGGGAGCGGAGGTGACCTTGGTCTACGGCGGGGGCACGGAGAAGCCCCCATCCAACGTTAGGGTGATCAGGGTACAAACGACGACGGAAATGAGGGAGGCCGTCCGGCGTGAGTTGGAGCGACATTACGATATCGTGGCTTCTGCTGCCGCCGCGCAGGATTTCATGGTCGAACGCCCGGCTCAGCACAAAATTCGACATCTAGAGCCGGTGGAAATCAGACTCATCCCGGCGCCAAGAGTCATCGACGACGTCAGACAGCTAGCGCCCAAAGCCTTCATCGTGGGCTTCAAGGCGGAGTACCGCGTGACCGACCAAGAGTTACTCGAGGCAGCGAGGGAGAAGCTCATGCAAAATCAGCTTGACATGGTGGTCGCCAACGATGTCTCGAGGCCGGGGGCGGGGTTTGGGGAGGAGACGAACGAGGTGATCATTGTAACCCCATCCGGACACAAGAAGATGACTTGCTCCAAGCTCGAGATAGCGAATTATATCTTGGACTCCGCGCTAGCGAAACTAAGAGGTAGCGCCCGATGAGGGTCGCCTCTGCACTTGCGCCCGGCCACATCTCCGGTTTTTTTCAGGTTTGCGACGAGGCAAAGGAGCTCGAGCATAAGGGCTCGAGGAACTGTGGGCCTTGTATAGAGGCAGGAGTGATCACAGAAGTAAGCGTGAGGCCAGCTAGTCGTAAAGGGATAAAGATCGTCATAAACGGGGAGGAAGCGCCTTGGGCCAAGACGACGTCGACGGTAGTTGAGAAGATCCTTAGGCTAATCCCGGAGCCGGTCGAGGTTACCGTGAGCCATGAGGTCAAGGTCCCCATAGGTGCTGGCTACGGTGCGAGTGGCGCTGGTGCCTTGGGCACTGCCTTAGCGCTCTCGGAAGCGTTAAACATGCACCTGCCGCGCGAGCAGCTGGTGACGATCGCCCACATCGCTGAAGTTACTTGCCTAACCGGGCTAGGCGACGTTGGGGCTCAAGCGCGCGGCGGGTTGGTGATAGGCCTTGAACCGGGCGCCCCTCCTTACGGAAGATGGGACCAGATACAGATACCGAGCGACATAAGGGTGGTATGCTGCACGCTCGGCCAGCTGCTGACGGAGGAAATTCTACGCGACGAAGAGCTTAGGAAGCGTTCGAGGGAGCTAGGGGGGTACGCGTTGAGGAAGTTGATGAAGGACCTTACTCCCAAAAATTTTATGCTCGTTTCACAAGAGTTCTCCGAATCGTTGGGTCTCTTGGACGATGAGCTCCGAGCTTTGACAAGGGCTGCGATTAAAGCTGGGGCGATCGGCGCTAGCCAAGTGATGTTAGGTCGAGCGGTTTTCGCACTAACAAGGGAAAAAACGCTTGAGAAAGTTAAACAAGCGTTCGTTGATATATGTGGCCCCGAAGCCGTGCTCGTAACGGACATCGACACTGAAGGCGCTAAGCTCCTAAGATAACTCGCTGCCCCTGCCAGCGCCGGTAGCAATTAAAAGGTATCCTCGTGCACCATTTCTTCCAGCCGCCTGCGAGGTGGAACACTAGGTTTCTCGGCGGGTCTGCCTATCGGCACAATGGCCAATGGTCTCACGCCGCTGGGGGCCTTGATGATCTCAGCCACCGCATCCTCATCGAAAGCCCCCACCCAGCAACTTGCGTAGCCAAGAGCATAAGCTGCTAGGTGAATGTTCTGTGTGGCCGCTGCAGTATCTTGGATGCAGTAGAGTTCCTCACCCCGCTTACCGTAGCGGCGAGAGGTCCGAGGCACGTTCGCGCATACCACTATAACTACCGGTGCTTCCGCCACAAAGGTCTGTCCATATGCCGCTTTAGCGAGCCGCTGCTTGATCGCTTGATCCCTAACGACCACGAACTCCGCGGGCTGGCAATTGCCAGCCGATGGGGCCATCCTCCCCGCATCTAAGATTTTTCTCAAATCTCCTTCATTCACCGGATCGGGCCTGAATTCCCGTACGCTCCTACGCCCACTTATTGCTTCAAAAACCTCCACTTCACCCCCAAATTTGATTTAAGTTAAAACATTAAAAGATTCCCCGGTTGTGAGATGATAGAGCAATCTGAGCTCGATTGGATAGTTCAGAAGGCGGGCGAGCTGTTAGCCGATAAAGTAAACGACGCCCCCCTTACCGATCGCGATATCGAAATGGCATTTGAGATATTCGCCGAACCAAGGCTCAAGAGGCTCTTCGGGGAACATGCGGACGAAAAGGAGCGAAAAAGAGCGGTCGATTACATCATGGCCGAGCTTCGAAGGTACATGCAACGGCTTAACTCGGAGCGATGGTCTAAGGCAAGTGAATGATCTTACCAAATAATGAGCTTGTAGAGGGCGAACGCGCAAAGAGCCAAAATGCAAAAACAACCCGCCGCCCACCAGCGAGCTCGAGCTATCCAAAAAACATAGCCGAATGCCCCGCTGCCGATTATCGCCAGCACTAACACGAGTCCAAGCAGGATTTTGAGCAGCAGAACCCACCAAACCAAAGAATTTCACCCCTCAGTTTCTTTTATTTTCGAAATTTAATAACAATTTGCCCAAAAGCGTTGCGGTGAGGCGATGCCCAGACTAGCCGTGTTGGACAGAAATGCTTGCCAGCCCAAGCGATGCCAGACGGAGTGCTTGCGTCATTGCCCGGGCGTACGCTTGGGCGACGAAACGATAACGATCGATGAGAAGAGCGGTAGGCCAACGATCTCAGAGGAGCTATGCAGCGGCTGCGGCATATGCGTGCGTAAATGTCCGTTCAAGGCAATCCACATCGTCAACCT
Organism: Hadarchaeales archaeon (SeqCode); assembly: GCA_038851365.1. Taxonomy (GTDB): domain Archaea; phylum Hadarchaeota; class Hadarchaeia; order Hadarchaeales; family Hadarchaeaceae; genus CAKZTQ01. The sequence goes on along the minus strand of JAWCKY010000007.1, from coordinate 3,760 downwards.
TCCCGAGGAGCTCGGGGGATGCTGTGTCCATCGCTACGGCCCCAATGGCTTCGCTCTTTACATGCTGCCCATACCGCGATGGGGAAAAGTAACCGGTTTGATCGGGCAAAACGGAATGGGAAAGACCACAGCATTGAGTATTCTCGCCGGCAAGCTCAAACCAAACCTAGGCACGCGAGAGGAGGCCACACCGGACCAGATGAAGGAGTTCTTCAAGGGATCTGAGCTACAGGCCTACTTCGAGCGATTGGGAGAGATAAATCCTATATGCAAACCCCAGCCCGTCGAAAGGCTTCCAGAAGCTGTGGACGGCACGGTGGTGGAATTACTTGAGCGCGTGGACGAACGTGGGGTGATCGAGGACCTCATCTCCGACCTAGGGTTGGAGGAGGCCCTGAAGCGCAGGATCGGGCACCTTAGCGGGGGGGAGCTGCAGCGAGTTGCCATCGCTGCCGCTGCCGCGAGGGAAGCCGATGTGTACTGCTTCGACGAACCCAGCTCCCACCTCGATATCTACCAACGCCTAAGCGCGGCTAAAGTCATTCGAAAGCTAGCGGCGGCGGGAAAGGCGGTCTTGGTGGTGGAGCACGACTTGGCCACGTTGGATTACATGTGCGATTACGTGCACGTGATGTACGGTAAGCCAGGGGTGTACGGCGTGGTCTCTGAGCCACGGGGGGTTCGCGTGGGGATAAATGTGTTCTTAGACGGATATCTTCGGGAGGAGAACGTAAGGTTTCGTCGGGAGCCGATCCACTTCGAAGTCAAGCCCCCCTTCCAGACTCGCGTGACCAAAGAATTGTTCAGCTATTCTAGCCTTACCAAGCACTTCAGAGGATTTCGGCTACACGTCCAGCCGGGCGTGGTCTATAAGGGCGAGGTGATCGGCGTCGTCGGCCCAAATGCCACGGGCAAGACGACGTTCGTCCGGCTGCTGGCTGGGGAGATCGAGCCGACGACGGGACGCATAGATTTGAACTTGACGGTCTCGTATAAGCCACAATATCTACGAGCGGATTTCGATGGAACGGTCGAAGAATGGTTACATAATTCCATTGGAGGATTTGACCACGTGTTTGAGCTGGAGATCTCGAGGCAACTTGAACTTGAGCCATTGATGGATAAGCGTCTATCCGAGCTAAGCGGGGGAGAGCTCCAACGAGTGGCGATCGCGGCTTGCTTAGGTCAAACTGCAGACCTTTACCTCTTAGATGAGCCAAGTGCCTACTTGGATGTCGAGCAGCGCTTGAGCATCGCTAAAACAATAAAAAGGGTGATCGAGATCCGCGAGGCCGCCGCTTTAGTCGTGGACCATGATGTGCTGGTGGTGGACTACATCTCAGATAGGATACTCGTGTTCACCGGCGAGCCCGGCAGGATGGGCCAAACCCATGGTCCGCTGGACATGCGTGAGGGCATGAACCTATTTCTGCGCCAAGTAGGTGTGACATTCAGACGCGACCCGCAGACCGGCAGACCCAGGGTAAATAAACCGGATAGCCGCTTGGACAGGGAACAAAAGGAACGAGGTGAGTACTTTTATCTCACTTAGATTATTAGTAAGGGAAGAGAGCATGGGCGTTCCTGAAGACATAAACTGGCTTAAGGAAAACCGTATGCGGTTTAAGACATTCGCGGCAATCGCTACCAAGAAAGCATCTAAAATCAGGGAACTGAAGAGCCACCTCCAAATCAAGGATTGGTGGCCCATGAAGCTATACGTCAAAGATCTCGTCGATCGTGGCTTAATAGTCGAAGTCGATGGCAGCTGCTGGCTCACCGAGAGCGGGCAAAAGGTGTTGGAGTCCCTCCTAGCAGTTAAGGAATTAGAATTGATCTGATTTCTAACTAAAAACTAGCAATTGCTGACTTCCGGCCTAGAGCAAATCGACTACTACAGAATTTAGTCGACCAAACGAAACACTTATATACCAGCAAAACTGCAGTAAAGTTGCGGTTAAACGTAGGAGAAAGGAGGAGGTTGAAGATCTGTCCCAGAAAAAGGCTGAAGTCCGGGTCTTCCTTGATGGCGTTCACCTTAAGATAATTGACGATCTAATCCCGAGCCACGGCAATACGCGAAGTGAGGTTATTCGGACCATTATTCACTCATGGCTCAGCGCAAACGTGGACAAGATAAGGGAATGGCAGAGGTTGCAGGAAGAAGCGGAGAAGGAGGGATACGTGTCTAAGAAGGAAACGAGGGGGTGAAAACCCAAAAATCCGAACTCATGGTCACCCCACCTCCTCCTCGGTCCAGCCTCCGACGGGGTGTCAGGCGAGGGGAGCCCGTTTATCTTTTGCGAGGTGAAGGGGCTCCCCTCGGCCTTTAACTCTCATCTTGAAATCAATTTTCGAATCGCCCTTCGTAAATAAGTGAAGGGTGGAAGCAACTGCCCAAACACCGCTATTTCCCTTCGCACTATTGAGCTTAAAACGGCGTCAACCGTTGGCTTGCAGTTCACCTCCACCCCAGCTAAACCGATCTCATCGGGATAATGGGCATCTGACCCCGCGACCATGGGCAACTTATTTTTTTCCGCGAACTCGCGAGCCAAACTATTGCCGAAATAAGTACGAGAGTTGAAGACCTCGATCGCATCGAACTTTGCTTTAAGCACCGCCCCAATTTTTCTCCCAAGCCCAAATGGATGGGCCGCCACGGCTATCCCCCCTTGCTCCCTTATCAAGGCCACCGTCTCAGCGGCGGGCAGGCCGGGGGGTATAGGTTCCATCACATTGAGGCCTAGAATGTGCCCATCCTTGCTTGAGACCTCAATGCCCGGGATGACGACAAAGTCCTTTAGGTTAAGCCTCGCCGCCTCGAGGTTGCCGTTGATGCTATCATGATCGGTGATCGCGATCCCGCTCAGGCCCTTTGACCTAGCCGTTCTGACGGCTTCGAGGGGGGTACAACGCCCGTCCCGCGAGTATCGCGTGTGCACGTGTAGATCATAGCGGGACAAATTCATTTCACCCTTGAACCCGGCTTCACGGTTCTGTCTGGAGTTAAAATCGATGGGCCCTTTTCATCTTCCGCAGCCAATAGCATGCCCTCGGATGTAACGCCCATCAGCTGTATGGGCTTTAAGTTCAGGAGCACTACTACGTTCTTACCCACGAGCTGCTCTGGCGAGTAGCACTGGGCGAGTCCCGCAACTATCGTGCGTCTTTTGTCCCCAACGTCGACGGATAGCTTTAGAAGCTTCTTCGATCTTGGGATGGGCTCAACGCTTACCACCTTGCCGATGCGTATGTCGAGTCTTGCGAACTCCTCGGCGGTGACGACGGTCGGAGGTTGAGCTCTTAAGATGGCTTGAAGCTTTTCCTCCCTTCTCCTTATCACTTCGTCCTGAAGCTTAACAAAGAGCGGCTCAGGTCTGCGTATCTCATGTCCGGGCCTTATACCTAGTTCCGCCGCAGAATCCCAACTCTGCTTGTGAACATCCGCGGGGAGATTCAACATCCTCCAAAGCCTTTGGCTTGCGAAGGGGAGATATGGGGCTAGCATTATCGCCAGCGATCTCGTTAACTGAGCGCATATGTAAAGCGTAGTCGCGCATTTTTGGGGGTCCTCCTTCAGGGTACGCCAAGGTTGCTTGTCGTTGAAATACTTGTTTGCCGCCCCCGCCAACCTCACTATTTCTTTTAAGCCAAGGCTGGAATTAAATTCCTCTATGTGCTTGCCCACCGTAACCTGCGTGTTCTCAATTAATCGCAACATCTCCTTATCTTGCTCATCAAACTCCCCAGGGGCCGG
>JAWCKY010000006.1:0-26182 GCA_038851365.1 Hadarchaeales archaeon (SeqCode) | reverse complement strand
ATGGTCAAGAAGGGAAAGTTCGCCGGTAGGGCGATACTGTTGGCCGGCCCTCCAGGCACAGGCAAGACGGCCTTGGCGACGGCCATAGCAAAGGAATTGGGGCGGGACGTGCCCTTCGTGCCCATAGCCGCGAGCGAGATCTACTCGGCGGAGATCAAGAAGACGGAGTTCCTCACGCAAGCGCTCAGGAAGGCGATCGGCGTGAGGATACACGAGATGCGCAGGATCTACGAGGGCGAAGTCAAGGAGCTTTCGGTGAAGGAACAACCCCATCCGTACAATCCTTACGTGAAGGTGCCCACGGGAGCGACGATAAAGCTCGCCACCACCGATGCCTCGCAGAAGCTCACCATGGACCAATCCTTCGCGATCTCCCTAATCAGACAAGGGGTCGAGACGGGCGATGTGATCCAGATCGACGCGGACAGCGGGAGAATAGTTAAGCTCGGTAAGTCAAAGGAGGCTGCCGAGAAGGAGAAACTTGACTTGAGCTCCGTCGAAGTTGTGGATGTGCCCAACGGGCCGGTGCTGAAGCACAAGGAATTCGTTTACACCCTAACGCTGCATAACCTCGACGTGGCCCAATCTCGCGCCGGTATGAGTATGTTCAGCCTCCTCTTCGGCGGCGAAGAGAGGAAGGAGATCTCCGATGAAACAAGGAGGAGCGTTGACGAGGCGGTTAGATCGTGGGTCGAGGAGGGACGAGCGGAGATCATTCCTGGCGTGGTTTTTATCGACGAGTGCTCGATGCTGGACATAGAAACGTTTTCCTTCTTGAACAGGGCGATGGAGCAGGAGCTAGCGCCCATAATCATCTTCGCTACCAATCGCGGCGTTACAGTCGTCAGGGGCACGGACCTCAAAGCGCCTCACGGCATGCCTCTTGACCTCTTGGATCGAATGCTGATAATTAGCACGAAGCCCTACTCTCGCGATGAGATACTCGAGATCCTAAAGATAAGGGCAAGGGCGGAGAAGATCGAGATCACAAAAGATGCGCTAGAGTACCTCGCGGATATAGGCGAGGAATCCTCGCTGAGGTATGCGGTTCAACTTCTAGCGCCGGCCGCTAACTATGCGGAGGCGGAGGGATCGAAGAAGATAACCAAGGAGCATGTGGAGAGGGTTAGGCAACTGTTCGTTGATGTAAAAAGGTCGGTCGCATATCTACAGGAATACGAGGAGAAAATGCTCAAGTGAGCTCATCGAGCAATTAACGTATCTGAATCCGCTTCATCAATTCCTCGCTCAGCCCCTCGGCGATGATCATCTGCGGCAAATCGCCCCAGCCCCCGATGTAAGAGCCATAGATAACTAAAGCCGCTTTAACGCCGGGTATCTTTCTCGCCTGTTCTAAACCGGCCCTGATGGCTAGCTCTGGCTCACCCCGCGTCTGGTTGCACACCGCCGTCGCGGCTGCGTCAGCTAACGCTCCGGAGTCGGCGAGCACCGTCGCCGCGTCCGCTTCTCCGAAGCTAAGGGACGGCCCAACCGTGGCAGAGCTCGTGCAGACCGCAATAGGCAGCTTCTCAGGGGGGATCTCCAGCGCGAGCTTGTCCGATAAGGGACTTGTGCCCGCATGAATTGCGACGACGTAGCTTTGGTCCCCATAGATGAATATATCTCCACCGTTGTCCACCAGCACGTTCCTTGCCCCGGCGGCGACAGCCTCCTCAACCGCAAGTTGCGCCAGCGCCCCTGCGACGGCGGCCATCGGTCCCACGCCGGCCAGACTGGCGGCCTCGGCCATCAGCTGCACGACCTTCGGGGCATTTTCGTCTATCTCAAGGGGCTCCAAAGATAGCTCAAAAAAGGGGTTGCGCGCGATGTACCGCTCCAATGCGCTTCGATTCCTTAGGATGGAGCGTTTTACTGCCTCAATCGCCTCTAAACTATCTGCCTTTATCAGGACGTCCGTCTGCCTGCACGTCCAGTGCTCCGAGAGCAAGGGCTTCGCGTGCACGGATGACCCATCCATAATCGCTCCGGTGAGGATAAACGCTTTAGCTATCCAAACCAGCGAAACTTTCAAGTCGAATGAACTATAGTTGTCAGGCGATGGTAAAATGGCCCTGAACGAGAAGATGCGGCGCCTTAAATCCATCGTGGCCAATTGTGAAAGCGTGGTCGTGGCCTTTTCCGGAGGCGTCGATTCCTCTCTCGTCTGTGCAGTTGCGCGCGAAATTTTAGGCGACCGAGCCATCGCAGTCACAGCGGTCTCCCCCACTTATCCTCCCGATGAGCTCGAGGTCGCTAAAAGCGTTGCCAAGTTCATCGACATCGGCCACCAAATCATCGCCACGGATGAGCTCCGGAACCCTAACTTCGTGGCGAATCCGGCGGAGCGATGCTACTTTTGCAAAAGCGAGCTTTATAGGAAGCTAGATGGGATTCGAAGGGAACTGGGCTTCAAGAAGATCCTCGATGGAACGAACTACGATGATCTTTCGGATTTCAGGCCTGGGCTGCGGGCAGCGGAGGAGTTTAAAGTTGTGAGCCCCCTCGCCCTCGCCGAGCTTACCAAAGCGGAAGTGCGAGAGCTGGCCTCCGCGTACGGCTTGCCCAACGCCGATAAACCAGCAAACCCCTGTCTTGCCTCTAGGATACCCTTCGGCTGTGCGATCACAGCCGAAAAACTCGAAAGGATCGCGGGAGGCGAAAGATTCTTGCGCTCGCTGGGCTTCAAGATCGTGCGCCTCCGGGATCATGGCGATTTTGCTAAAATAGAGGTAGGGGAAGACGAGCTACCGAAAGCGCTAGAGCTAAAAGACGCGATCGTGGAAGAACTCAAAAAATTGGGTTACTCCCACATCGCGCTGGACCTTGAGGGCTATCGCCCTGGAAGCTTAACGAAAACTAAAAAGGTTTGAAGACCTTGATGGCCCTCACCGGGCAAGCTGGGACGCAGACCTCACACATGATACATTTGCCCTCGTCCAACTTCACCGAATAGTCCTCCCTCATGCTCAGCGCCCCGGTTGGACAGAGCGAGAGGCAGGCACCGCAGTGCATGCACGTCTCCTCATCGAGCTCCACCGTGCGCTCTAGTCTTTGGGCGTCGACCCCCCGCTCCTTGAATAGGTTTATCACCCTCTCGATCTCTCCTTCCTCGGCCTCCACGCCTATCAAGATCTCACCCTTCCTCGCGTTCAGCTCGGCATGTAAGATGTTTATCTCCGCCGACGTATGCCTGATCACCTCCGCCAATATCGGTTTATCGAGCGCCTCAGCCGAGTACTTCAACAGCATCTTAACGTTCATGTGATCCTCCTCCCGATCAACTTCGAGATGTCCTGGCTGGTTATTATGCCTTTAACTCGGCCGGCCGCATCCACCACCGGCAAGCCAGAGATGTTGTGCTGTTCGAGCTTTCTCGCCGCGGCCTCGATGGGCTCGTCCTCATGCGCGGTTATCACCCTCCGCGTCATTATCTCCTCTAGCTTTTCCTTGCCGGTGCCGAGCGCCACCGCGATATCCCAAGAGGTCACTATGCCCAGCAGTTTCCCTTTCTCGTCCACGATCGGCAGGTGATTGAACTCCTTTTCGGCGAATATCCTGGCAGCATGTGCTATCGTATCGTCCGGCATGGCGGTCGTCGCTGGTTTCGTCATCACGTCTTTTACGAGCACCACCTTGACGATCTGCCTCATTGGTCTAAAGGTGGTATCGCGGGGTAGGAGTTCGACGGGGGAGCTGAGGAAGAACTCGCCTCGTTCGATCCATCGCTTCAACTTCTCCGCGATCTCCCTAGCCATCTTGAAGCTGCTGAGGGGGCTGACCGGCACCTCCTTGCCCATGACCTCTATCCTGCCGGACCTGAGCTCGGCATAGGTGACCTCACGCACGACCGGCCTTTCGCGCCGGGCGACGCCGTAATCGAGCAGGTCAATTTTTATCTGGTCTTCGTCTAGGCTTACGCTTCGCGCAACCCTTTCGTTGATGATCGGTATGGGCACCCCCAAACCTAGATAAAGGGAGGTCCCGTAGCCTTGGATGGTACATCCGCGTAGGTAGCGGGGATCCATCTCCTTTAGGTTGCCTATCGCCATTATCGTGCCCATTCCTTTGGCTGGGTTGTGTTGAGTACCCTCCCAAATGATGTAGCCCTGAGCGCCGGCCAAAAATATGCGCGTTCCGACGCCAATCGTCTCGTAATTTGGATCCCTTTGGAGCGGGCTGAGCACCCCCGCGCCGGAAAAGGTGACGTTACCGTAGTTGGGCAGCAACGTGCCCATGTAGGTGTGAATAGTCTCGTCTCTAGAATTCGTCGCCGCCACGTAGCGCTGATATGCGTTCCGCGGGTTGCATAGCACCGCTTGGTTCAAGTCGTCTATGGTGATGGTCGTCTCGATCTCCTTCCTTGGATAGCAATCCGTCCCGTACGCGGTGGCGCGGAGTTCGATTTCTTTTCCCCGTACTAGATCCTCTATAACGTGACCGCCGCCGTACTCCATGCCCCTCGTCTCGCTGAGCTGCGTCGCACCAATATAAGCGTCGACCGCTGCCACGCCAGTGTAGGCCTCCACGTCGTTGAGCCAGACGCGCTGCATCTTTATCGGGGGATCGGCATGCCCGAAGTTCAGCCAGGCGCCGGAGCTGCACATCGCGCCAAAGGTGCCGGTAGTGACGACGTCGACCTCTTTAGCCACGGCTTCCGGTCCTTTTTCCCGCGCTAGCTTTACGACCTCTTCGGCCGTCAGCACCACCACGTCGCCTTCGCGGATCTTTTGGTTGATCTCCTCGTACGTTCGAAGAATCTCCAAGCTTACCCCGATGCAAGGGGGTTTCAGCTTTATTTATATTTTTCGATTAAAAATATTCCTATTAGTAATTTCAGCAAAAATTCAGCGCCGAAAACTGTTTAAAATCGCGGCGATGAGCTTAAAGCATGGACGAATTCACGCTTCGCGTGGCTTATTGCGCGTATTCAGCAATCTTGGTCGTCCTTCTCCTGTTCTTGTTATCTAAGGGTCTCAACAGGGCGCTCCTCCTGCGGCCCGTGCTACTGGGGTTTTTGGTGGGCATGAGTTGTTACATGCTCCTCGGGGCGGGTACGTTCGCCCTCCTGGTGAGCGGGCTGATCACGGGCTATCTCTTCTCGGGTAAGGTCGAGGGTTGGAGCAAGCACATGCGCGCTGGAGGATTGACCGGCATGCTGTTCCTTCCGAACCTCTCGCTCGTCCCGGTCGCCTACGTGCTCTTTAGATATAGCATCGCAGAGATAGCGGAGAAGCTCGAGCGGGCAGTGGGCGGTGGGGAGCTGCTGACAAATCTATGCGGACGAACGTTGCTAGATGCCCTTTTCCTGATCGCGCTCGTGGGGCTTAGCGCGGTTTTAGGCGGATTTCTGCGTAAAACATTAAAGCCGAGGTACCCAACTAAAAATGGTAGCGGGGTAGGGCAGATAGGAGTGCCCGCCGGTCGTGGGTAACCACGGGCGAAGCTCATAAGGCGTCGAGCCGTGGGTTTGGCGCTCCTGTGAGACCCGGAGGTCGGTGGTTCAAGGGAGGGATGGTAAGCCTTCCCTCTGAGATTCCACCCCCCGCTACCACACCTATTCGAAGCTCGTAATTCATAGGATCGACGAATCGAACTTGCTCCTCAGGCGGAACTCCTCCTGTTTTCCTGCATTCCACCTCCTGACGGGACGGTAATATCCAACCACGCGGGAGTAAACCTCGCACTCCCTCCCGCACACTGGGCACTTGAAATGCTCACCGGACATGTAACCGTGATTTTCGCAAAGCGAGAAGGTCGGCGTCAAGGTGAAGTACGGTATCCTAAAACCACCGACGATTTTTCGGACCACGTCCGAACAGCCTCCGGGGGACGATACAAGGTCTCCTACCATAACTGGGACCTTCAAATCGGGCAACCTCTCAAATGCCCCAGAAAGGTAAACGTGAAAAACCGTCCCGCCGCTGTAGAGGCCCTGAAGCTCCTCCTGATGCTGGAGCGCTTCTTTAAGGCTTAGATCATGGTTTACGGGAAGGCAGGTCGAGTTTGTATAAAATGGTTCGCGCTCCCCCGCGGTGATGATTTCCGGATATTTCCGCTTGTCTATCCTAGCTAGCCTATAGCTTGTCCCCTCGGCGGGTGTCGCCTCGAGGTTATAGAGGTTTCCGGTCTCCTCCTGAAATTCGCGCAACTTCTCACGCATGAACTTAAGGACTTTAACCGCGAATCTACGTCCGTCCTCGCCCACGATGCCTCGATCAAAACCCATGTTCAAAAGCGCCTCGTGCATCCCGATGAGGCCAACCGTGGAAAAGTGGTTCCTGAGCGTGCCCAAGTAGCGCTTTGTGTAGGGTAGCAACCCGTTTTGGATGTTTCCCTCCACCAACTTACGCTTGATCTCCAGTGCCTCCTTTGCGAGCTGCATGAGCCATTCCAAGCGCTCGAAGAATTCATCTTCGTCCTTCGAAAGATACCCTAGGCGTGGCATGTTCAACGTCACCACGCCCACGCTGCCCGTGGCATCGGACGAGCCAAAGAGTCCCCCCGTAACGTTTCGGCGAAGCTCCCTCAAGTCAAGCTGTAGCCGGCAGCACATGGCGCGGACGTCGCTTGGCTTCATATCGCTGTTGACGAAGTTCTGGAAATAAGGCGATCCGTACTTCGCGGTGAGTTTGAAGAGTAAAGTGGCCAGTTCCGAATCCCATGGAAACTCTTTTGTTACACCATAGGTCGGGATCGGGAAGGTAAAAACGCGCCCCGTGGGGTCGCCCCCCAGCATGACCTCTATGAACGCTTTGTTGAGCATTTCAATTTCTTCCGAGAATTCTGAGTATGTCCTGTCCTGAGGCTCTCCTCCGACGATGGTGGGCTTATCCGCTAAGTCCTCCGGACAGGTCAGGGCAAAGGTTAAGTTCGTGAAAGGGGTCTGCCCGCCCCACCGCGAGCTGATGTTGAGGTTGAACACAAACATCTGCACGGCCTGTTTTACCTCCTCGTAGCTTAGCCCATCTGCCCGGATGAATGGAGCGAGCAAGACGTCCATATGATTGAAGGCCTGCGCTCCCGCCCATTCGTTTTGGAGCGAGCCGATGAAATTGACCATCTGCATGAGCGCGGTATCGAGGTGCTTGGGCGGATTGCAATGTATTTTGCCTGGAGCATTGAAGCCCTCCGCGAGCAATGTCTCAAGCGACCAACCCGCGCAGTAGCCGCATAGCGACATTTGAAGATCATGGAGGTGCAGATCGCCGTTGACGTGAGCGTCGGCGACTTCAGGAGGGTATATCTTCACCAGCGCGTAGTTTGCCAGGACGGCGTTCGACGCGTGAAACATCAGCCCTGGGACGGTTTGCCCGTTGATGTTTGCGTTCTCGCGGACCCGCCAATCAAGACCATTGAGATAGGAATCCACGAGCCCGACGACCGACAGTTCCGCATCGCGCAGTTTCCTCAGCTCTTCCCTTTGCCTCCTGTATAGGATGAAGGCCTTCGCGGTTTTAGCGTGGCCATGATCGATCAGGACCTTTTCGATCACATCTTGAATGTCCTCGACGCTCGGTATCCCGCCCGCGAACCTTTGCTCGAGGATCCTCGTGACCTCGTCCGCAAGCCTTTCGGCGATCCTCCTATCTTTCCCGCCCACGGCCTGTGCCGCCCTGAAAATTGTGTTGGTTATGCGGTCCTTATCGAAGTCGACTAAGCTGCCATCGCGCTTTCGCACTTTTTTGATCATCCGCACCGCTCTCAGTTTATCTTGCTCTGATACTTATTTAAACTCCTTTGAGAGAGATCGCCGAAAATGCCCCAAATTTGGCGAGTGCAAAAGTTACAGCGCGAAGAATCGCCGAGACCGGCTGATTACTTCAGGTAACCTCTCGCCCTCAGCAGCTCGGCGTTGAGCACCGCTGCCCCCGCCGCTCCGCGGATCACGTTGTGGCTGCAGCAAACGAACTTGATGCCGTTGGGGAGAGCTCGGTCGCCTCGAACCCTGCCCACGACCACCGCCATGCCCGGCACGGAGCCGGCGTTCCTCGCGTACCTCGGCTGTGGCATGTCCTCACCGGGCGACACGATAACCGGTTGCCTTGGCGCCGTCGGCAGCTCCAGCTCCTGCGGCACGCCCCTGAAGTTGCTCAACACCTCCACCGCCTCAGCGGGCGTGGCCTCCCGCTCCAGCTCCACGAACACCGCTATGGTGTGACCGTCGAGCACTGGGACGCGATGGCAGCTGGCGCTCACCCGAATGGGCGCGAGCTCGACGCGACCGTCCCTGAGCGAGCCGAGCAGCTTGAGCGGCTCCTCCTCGCACTTGTCCTCCTCCTTGGCGATGAATGGGATGACGTTATCCTCTATCGCCATGGAAGGCACGCCCGTCCATCCGGCACCGGACAGGGCCTGCATCGAAGAGATGAAGACCCGACGGATGCCGAATTCATCGTACAGGGGCTTGAGCGGCAGCACGAAGGTGATGGTGGTGCAGTTGGGGTTCTTCACTATGTAACCGTCCCAGCCTCGTTTCTCCCTCTGCACGTCGATGAGCGCGAGGTGATCGGGGTTGACCTCCGGGATTATCAGGGGAATATCCGGGTCCATCCGGAAGTTGCTCGAGTTGGAGCTCACGACGAATCCGGCCTCCGCGCAGGCCGGCTCGATCCTCTGCGCCTCGTCGGCCGGCATGGCGGAGAACAGCAACTTTACGTCCTCCACGGCCTTGGGGTCGGTGGGCCTAACCTCGACGTCCGCTATCTCCCGAGGCACCTCGTCGCTGAGATACCACTTCGCCACTTCGGCGTAGGGCTTGCCGGCAGAGCGCTCGGACGCCGTCAACGCCACCAGCTCGAACCACGGGTGATCCAAGAGCAGCTTGACGAAGTGCTGCCCCACGGTGCCAGTGGCGCCCAGCACACCGACCGGGATCCTGGCCATGGAAATCCCCGCTATTTTCATTCCTAGGGGGATTTATACCCCTCGGAACCTATTGCAGGTCGGTGGCCCCCTTGCCCAGAAGGAAGTATGGGAGGATGGTGAAACCCTTGCCTCAGCCCCCACCGCCCGAGAAGTGCCGTTTCTGCAAGTTACGGCGCCCCTGTCCCATCCACGGTCGAAGGAATTAGAGCTTGAACAAAATTTGAGTGTTCCGTGAGCAGCATGAGGAGAAGACGTGGAGCGAAGGCTCCGGTAATCGCGCTTTCGCTGGTCGCTATGGTGTTGACCGGCGCCATCGTTTTCTTCTCGCTCGAAGTGCACCGGCTCAGCCGAGAACTCGGGCAACGCGAGGAGGAGTTGCTCGAAACCCGCCGAGCGGTGGAGGAGGCGATGGCCCTCATCGAAAAGCTCACGGAGAACTTGAGGGCTAGCGAGGCCGCGCTGGGAGCGCTGCGTGGACAGGTGGGAAGGCTTAGCGAGGAGGTAAGAGAGCTTGGGTCAAGGCTGGAGGCCCTCAGGCCAAGGGAGGTGGAGTACTTCGCCATCGGCATTTCCGAGGAAAACGTCGGCGAGGTCATCTCGGTGCGCGTGACGTTGATCGGGGAGGAGAATTGGGTGTCGGTCGACCTCTCCTACGTCTCCTATGGTGAGGACCTTCAAAGGTCCGCGAAGGACGCAGCGGCGGCGGTCGCCTTTCTGGAAAACAGGGACTCGCTCGGCGTGGGGGTTGTGATCAGGTTTGGAAGTCCCGGGAAGTTGATCAGGGTGGACGGACCCAGCGCCGGGGCGGCGATGGCGATCGCGATCTACGCCTGCCTGCACGGCAAGCAGGTCGACAACCAGGTGCTGATCACGGGGGCGATAAGGCCCAACGCCACCATAGGTTGGGTTGGTTCGGTTGAGGAGAAGGCGATCGCCGCTCGCGACTGGGGCGCTAGGTTGCTGCTCGTCCCGCGGGGACAACGCGTAGACGTGCAGGGGGTCGAGATCGTCGAGGTCTCCGACCTTCGGGAAGCGCTCGCCTACGTGCTGAAGGATTGAGAGATCACCTGCGGAGGCCGAGCACGTCCTGCATATCGTGCACCTCTCCCGCCCCGCACTTGAGGACGTGGCGTATCGCGAGCATTGCCCCCTTCGCGAAGGCCTCCCTGCTGTGGGCGCGGTGCACGAGCTCGAGGCGCTCGCCCGGGGCGGCGAAGGTCACGATGTGCTCGCCGACGATATCGCCGGCGCGGATGGAGTGGATGCAGATCTCCCCCTTGAGCCTAGGCTGCCTGCCCGCCGGCCTGCCGCACCTTATGCTGTCCTTGCCCACCCCCAGCTTCTCGGCGATTATCTCCGCTGCCCTCAGCGCCGTTCCGCTGGGAGCATCGACCTTGTGCGAGTGATGCGCCTCCACGATCTCCACGTCGTAGCCCTTTCCCAGCAGCTCGGCGGCCACTTCCAGGAGCTTGAAGAACACGTTTACGCCTACCGACATGTTGGGCGCCACCACCGCGGCAATGCCGGCCTCCCTTATCGTCTTCAACATCTCCTCTCTCTGCTCCGGGGTGAAGCCGGTGGTCCCTACGACGACCCTCACGCCGCTCTCGGCCGCCGCGCGGACGTTCTCGAGCGCCGCCTCGGGGTTCGTGAAGTCCACCAGCACATCCGGCCTTACCTCTGCAAGCACCGCCCTCAGCCCCTCTGCGCCCACCATGCGCACGCCGAGCCCTTCGATGCCCGCGAGCTCACCGGCGTCCTTACCTGCAAGCGGCGTGTGGGGCGCGTCCACGGCCGCGACGAGTCGCATGTCGGGTTGGCTTGCTATTTCCTTGACCACTAGCCTACCCATCCGCCCGCCCGCGCCGCAGACCGCGACCCTAATCACCCTTCACCAACCCCATGTCCATCAATACCCTGCGCAGCTTCTCCCTGTTCTCCGGCTGGAGCTCCACCAACGGGAGCCTCGGCTTGCCAGCTGGCATGCCCATCATCTCCATCGCCGCCTTCACGGGCGAGGGGTTAGTCTCGATGAACAAAGCCTTGAACAAAGGCATCAGCTCGTAGTGGATCCGCCTGGCCTCCTCTAGCCTGCCCTCGAAGAAGGCGTCCACCATTCCCGCGACCCTGTCCGGCACCAAGTTGGACGCCACCGAGATCACGCCGATCCCCCCAAGCGCCAGGATGGGGAAGGTCAGCGAGTCCTCGCCGGAGGTCACGAAGAACTCCTTGCCGCTGGTCAGCTGGATGATCCTCATGACCTGATCCAAGCTGCCGCTCGCCTCCTTCACGCCGACCACGTTTTTTAGCTCCGCCAGCTTGGCCATGGTCTCTGGCTCGATGTTGACGCCGGTGCGGGAGGGGATGTTGTAAAGCACCTGCGGAATGTCCACCGTTTCCGCGATCTTCTTGAAGTGCTCGTAGAGACCTCGCTGGGTGGGCTTGTTGTAGTAGGGCGCCACCAGCAGCGCCCCATCCGCTCCGACCTCCTTGGCGTGCTCGGTGAGCATTATCGCCTCCCAAGTGCTATTGCTTCCCGTGCCCGCGAGGACGGGAACCCTGCCCTTAGCGGCGTCGACGGTGATCTCTATCACCCTCTTGTGCTCCTCGTAGGAGAGGGTCGCACACTCGCCCGTCGTGCCAACCGGCACCAAGCCGTGGATGCCCTTCCTTATTTGGAACTCGACGTTCGCGCGCAGCCCTTCCTCATCCACCTCGCCCTTCTCATCGAAGGGCGTCACCATAGCCGTGTAGGCCCCTTTAAACACGCTCAACTACCCACCTCCCTCATGGCTTGCTCCAAGAGCTTGACCGCTCGCTCCCCATCGGCCCAATTCACGAAGAAGGTGATCGAGGCCCTGCTCGAGAAGATCTCTATGATGTTTATGCCCTCCTTGGCCAGCGGCTCCGTCAGCTTGGCGATGACCCCTGGCGTCTCGATGAACTTCTCGCTCTCCGCGATGATCATGGCTATGTCCTCCTCGCTCGTCACCGACTTCATCACCTTGTTTTTCACCACGACCCGATGCAGGAGCTCGATCGCGCGCTTGGCCTCGCGCTTGTTGACGTAGAGCGAAAAGGACCTGGGACCTATCGAGACGCCGAAGATGTTTATGTTCTGCTTGCTCAACGGCTCCACCGCCCTCCTCAGCACACCCGGCGTCGATTGCATCTCCTCCCCCACCACCGTCAGCATCGCCAACGGCTTCTCGTACAGGCTCACCCCCATGCTACCACCCCTTGGCCCAGTTATCACGGTGCCGCGCGCGGAGAGGTCTCCGTGGCGGAAGTGTATCACCTTAGCGTTTATCTTTGGGTCCTTATAATCCAGCGCGCGCGGGTGAAGGACCCTGGCGCCATACCTCGCCAAGTCCCTCATCTCCTCCACGGAGATGCTCTCCAACAACCTCGCGCCCTTGACCGCGCTCGGGTCGCCGCTCATCACCCCCTCCACGTCCTTGACCAAGATCACCTCGTCCGCGTCGAGGCAGGCGCCGATGAGGAATGCCGTGATATCGCTGCCTCCCCTGCCAAGCGTTGTGATGCGACCCTCGGCGTCCTTGCCCAAGAAACCGCAGATAACCGGAACCGCCCCCTCTTCTAGCAGAGGCAGGATGAACCTCCGCACCCTCCGCCGGGTTTCGGGCAAATCCACCCTCGCGTTGCCGAACGAGCTGTCCGTGACGACCGGCCACTCCTCGTGGGCGGGGTCTATGCAGCGCGCATCGGCGCCCAGGCTGCGAAGGGCGGAGGCGAATATTCTGGCGCTCGTTCGCTCGCCCATCGCCAGGATGTCGTCCAGCTCCGCGGGGCTGATCTTGCCGCCGGTGCTGGACCTCGCGGCCTCGAGCAACTCATCGGTGGCGTGACCCATCGCCGAAACCACCACCGCCACCTGTGCGCCCCTCTCGCGCTCGCGGACGACGGACCTCGCGGCCAGGCGTACCCTCTCGCCGTCGCCCACGCTCATCCCGCCGAACTTCACGACGATCCGCCTCACGTCAACCACCCTGGCATGCGGTCCAAGCGAGTGAGGTCCTCACAGGTCTCGCGCAGCCTCACCACCTCCGCCCTGCCCGAGTTCACGAGCACCATCGCCGGACGAGGCTGGGCCGTGTGCTGGTTGGACATCGCCAGCCCATAAGCCCCCACGTCGAAGATCGCCAGCAGGTCCCCCGGCTCCACGCGAGGCAACCTTCGCTCCTTGCCCAGGAAATCGCCGGACTCGCATAGGGGACCGGCGACGTTCACCACCTGCTCTGGCTCGGCGGTCATCTTGTTCGCGACCTCGATGTGGTGGTAGGCCCCGTAGAGCGCTGGCCTTATCAGCGCGTTCATGCCGGCATCGACCGCCACCCAGCCGGGCATCCCTTGCCTCTCCTTGCAGTAGCCGACCCTCGCGAGGAGCACGCCTGCATCGCCCACGATGTAGCGCCCCGGCTCGAAGACGAGCGTCGGGGGCAGCAGTCCGTGTTCGTCCACCTCCCGCTCGATTACGGGCACCACCCTGGAGGCCAGCTGCTCGGGATGCAGTTCCACGTCGCCTGGCTTGTAGGGGATGCCGAGGCCGCCTCCCATGTCGAGGAAACGGATGTCCAAGTCGAGCTCGGCCTTCAGCTGGGCGACGATGGCCATCAGCCTCTCCGCCTCCTCCTCGAAGGGCGCGGGATCCAAGATCTGGGAGCCGATGTGGCAATGGATGCCCACCACTTCGACGGTTTCCATCCTGGAGGCCGTGCGGTATGCCTCGAGGGCTTGGCCGCTGGCGACGTCGAGGCCGAACTTGCTCTCCCTCAAGCCCGTGGCGATGTAGGGATGGGTGGGCGCGCTGATATCTGGGTTCACCCTGAAGCCGATGCGCGCGCGGAGGCCTAGCCTAGACGCGATGCGGCCGACGGCGTGAAGCTCCTGGAGGCTGTCGACGTTTATGAGCACGCCCTCCGCTATCGCCCGCTCCAGCTCGGCTGACGACTTGTTGTTGCCGTTGAAGACCGTCCGCTCGCCGGGCACGCCCACGCGGCGGGCTATGTTGAGCTCGCAGAGCGAGCTTACCTCCGCACCGGCGCCCTCGCTCTGCAATATCTTGCAGATCGCGAGGTTGGAGTTCGCCTTGTAGGCATAGCAAACCATGACGTCGCGCCAACGCCGAGCGAAGGCGCGGTAGAAACGCCTGTAGTTCTCCCGGACCCGCTGCTCGTCGACGACGTAAAGCGGCGTGCCGAAGCGCTCCGCCAGCTCAACGGAATCACAGCCCCCTATTATCAGGTGGCCCCGCTCGTCGACCTCGAAGTGGGATTTCAACATCAGCATGCCCTCTCCACCTCCTCGAGCGCCTGCTGAAACAGATCTAGCCCCAGCTCCAGCTCCTTCCTGCTTATGATAAGGGGAGGGGCGATGCGGATGGTCGAGCGCCCTCCCCGGAAGACTATTATCCCCCTGTTCAAGGCCTCCCTCACGACGGCGTCGCGCTCCTCCACCGCTGGCTGCTTGCGCTCGCGGTCCTTCACGAGCTCCACCGCCAGCAGCAGGCCCTTGCCCCTGACCTCCCCCACGAGCTTGCTTTCCTCTGCCATCTCCTGCAGCCTCGCCAGCGCCAGCCTGCCGAGCTTCTCCGCCCGCTCGACCAACTTCTGCCGCCTCAGGACCCTCAAGCCCTCGAGGGCTGCGGCGCAGGCGAGGAGGTTGCCGCCGAAGGTGCTGGCATGCGCGCCGGGCGACCAATCCATGACGTCGGCGCGCGCTACGGTGGCGCCCATGGGTACCATCCCCCCCGCTAGGGCTTTAGCCAGGCAGATGATGTCCGGCGTCACGCGCCAGTGCTCCATCGCGAACATCTTGCCCGTCCTGCCCAGGCCCGTCTGGATCTCGTCCGCTATGAGAAGCCAGCCGTGCTCCTCGCAAAGCTCCTTGAGCATGGGGTAGAACTCGGGCGGGGGGATGATGTAGCCCGCGTTGCCCTGGATGGGCTCGGTTATCACCGCCGCCACCTCCTCGGGAGGCGTGGTGGTGGAGAGCGAGCTTCGGAGGTACTCGAAGCACAGGAAGTCGCAGCCGGGGTAGCTCTGCCCGAACTGGCAGCGATAGCAGTAGGGGAAGGGCGCGAAGGCGACGCCCGGCACCAAGGGCTCGAAGAACTTGCGATGCGTCGCGCTGCTCGACGACAGGCTCATCGCGCCGAAGGTTCGGCCGTGGAAGGCGCCAGCGAACGCGATCATGCGTGGGCGGCGGGTGTGCCAGCGGGCGCACTTGAACGCCGCCTCCACCGCCTCCGTGCCGCTGTTGGCGAAGAACACGCGCTTCTCGAAGCTGCCCGGCGCGAGCGAAACTAGCTCCTCCGCTAGCTCTACCTGAAGCTCGTAGTAGAAGTCGGTGCCAGCGAAGTGCGTCAGCCTGGCGGCCTGCCTCTGCACCGCCCGAACCAGGGCGGGGTGGGAATAGCCGTAGTTGAGCACGAACATGCCGGACGAGAGGTCGAGGAAAACGTTGCCGTCGACGTCGCGCACGTAGACGCCCCAGCCTTGTTCTCCCACCAGCGGGTCGGCTCGCGTGTAGGAGGGCGAGATCACGCGCTCGTCGCGCTCGATGATCCTCCTCGCCCTCGGACCTGGGATCGGCTTGACCACTCGCGGCCCGCCCCTGACCCAACTCGGTCTGGACAAGGAGATCACCGACGGCATTAATGAAAACGAGCGGGTATTTAATAAGCTCGACGAGGGCGGGCTAGCCAGCGACGAGCGCCTTAAAGCCATCAGCCCTTAAAGCCCTCCCCCATCTTCTGCCCCAGCTAGCTATTCGGCGCGGGTTTAAAAAGGCTTTCGTTGCGGCGATGATCTTTTCCACTTGTTCAAACTCTCGTAGCCTATAATCGACATTGGTCCCGTGACCGATGCTGATCTGAAATAGCGGGGGACCATCGCGCTAATCGGACAAGATATCCCCGCCGTTTTGATATCTATCACGGGGCCGGCGGCAGGGGAAACTTTATCTCCGTAAATCGGAACCCCCCTAGGCACCTACCTTTTTTATTGCTGTAAGACAACTTGCTTTGGAGGCAAATGATAACCCCGCAGCGCATGCTAGCGCTCGAGGCGAACGCCGCTTGGCTGGGCGTGCCTAGGCTGCTGCTGATGGAGAACGCGGGCGCAGCGGTGGCTAGGGAGGTGGCTAGGCGAGGCGTCGTCGGCAAGCGCGTGTTGGTGTTCGCCGGACTCGGCAACAACGGCGGAGACGGCTTCGCGGCGGCGAGGCATCTGGCCAACGCGGGCGCTAGCGTCGAGGTGGTGCTCCTAGGCGACCCCAAGCTCATCGCCACCCCCGAGGCGAGGGCCAACTGGCAGGCGCTCCAGAACCTGCGGAGGAGCGTCAAATGCCTAGTGGTCAGGGACTCGTCGGAGCTCCGAGCGCTCAAGGAGAAGAAGGCCGACGTGGTGATAGACGCGATGCTCGGCATTGGGGCGGCCGGAAGGCCGCGAGAGCCCATCGCCAGCGCCGCCAGGGCGATCAACTCCATGAGGGCCTACAAGGTGGCCGTCGACGTGCCCACCGGCGTGGACTCGCTGACCGGCGAGGCCTCGCCCGAAGCGGTGAGGTGCCACCTCACGGTCACCTTCCACGACGTGAAGCCCGGGCTGAAGAAGGCCAAGCGCTACGCGGGCGAGGTGATCGTCGCCGACATTGGCCTGCCGAGGGAGGCCGAGACCACCGCGGGCCCGGGCGACGTGCTCATGGCGCTGCCCGAGCGGAGGCCGGAGTCGCACAAGGGCGAACACGGGAGGCTGCTGGTCATAGGAGGGGGCTCGAGCTACACTGGCGCCCCCGCTCTAGTCGCGCTGGCCGCGCTTCGGGCTGGCGTCGACCTGGCTACAATAGCCGCACCCGCGGAGGCGGCGACGGTCATAAGCTCCTTCTCGCCCGACCTCATCGTGGCCAAGCTCCCAGGCAAAGACCTGACGCCCGAGGCGCTCCCGGCGCTGCGGGCGCAACTCGAGCGCTCCAGCGCCCTGGTGGTGGGGCCGGGCTTGGGCACCTCGAACGCCACGAGGGATGCTGTAATCGAGCTGGCCCGCACGCTATCGCAGAGGCACCCCGGGCTGCCTGCGCTGTTCGACGCCGACGGGCTGAAGGCGATCGCGTCCGAGCGGAAGCTGTTGCGCGGGCGGGGATGGGTGCTCACGCCCCACGCCAGGGAATTCGAGCTGCTCACGGGCATCGACCTGCCGGCGGACGTCGAGGGCAGGCTCGAGCAGGTGAGGACCGCCGCGAAGGAGCTCGGCTGCGTGCTGCTGCTGAAGGCCCACGTCGACGTCATCGCCTCCCCCAGCGGCGAGTTCGCCCTCAACTACACCGGCAACCCGGGCATGACCGTGGGCGGCACGGGCGACGTGCTCGCGGGCATAGTAGGCGCCTTCCTGGCGCAGGGGGTGGAGCCCTTCCGCGCCGCCGTCGCGGGGGCCTTCGCCTGCGGTAGGGCGGGCGACCTCTGCAAGCTGGAGAGGGGATACGAGTTCACCGCCAGCGACGTCATCGAGAAGCTGCCGGCGGTCTTCTCCGAGGCGAGGGCAGCTGCAAATTTATAGCTCGGGCGAGATATCGATTCCGGGATCTACCATGGCGAGGTTCGAGGTCGCCGAGAGGCGCCTGTTCAACGTCAAGATATGCAGGCGCTGCAACGCACGTAACCCCTGGAAGGCGACGAAGTGCAGGAAGTGCGGCTACGGCGCGCTGCGCCCGAAAGCTAAGGAGCCGAGGGGATGAGGGTAGAGAAGTATTTGCTGAGGGTCATCGAGCGCGAGGGGGCCGCGCACCTCTCGCTCATAGACCCTGCAAAGCAGTCCCCTGAGGTCGCCGGGAGGATGGCCTCGAGCGCGGCCGAGGGGGGGAGCGACGGGATAATGGTCGGGGGCTCCACCGGCGCTGGCGGCAAACTGCTCGACGAGACCGTGCTCGCGATAAAGGACGCGGTGGACCTGCCGGTGATCCTTTTCCCCGCGAGCGAGCTCTGCATAAGCGGGCATGCGGATGCCATCTTCTTCATGAGCATGCTGAACTCGGCAGACCCCTACTACATAACCGGTGCCCAGAGGCTGGGCGCCCCGCGCGTCAAGGAGCTCGGGCTAGAGGCAATACCCATGGCTTACCTAGTGGTGGAGCCCGGCGGCGCCGCCGGGAGGGTGGGAAAGGCGAACCTGATCCCCCGCGACGAGCCGGAGCTCGCGGCCTCGTACGCGCTCGCGGCGCAGTACTTGGGCATGAGGTTCGTTTACCTGGAGGCGGGCTCGGGCGCCGAGGCACCCGTGCCGGTCGAGATGGTCCAAGCAGTTAGGCGAGCTGTGGACGCGACGCTCCTCGTGGGAGGGGGCATAAGGACACCAGAGGCTGCGGCTGAGCGCGTCGAGGCGGGAGCCGATATCGTGGTGACCGGCACGCTGGTGGAGGAGGTCAAAAACAGGGCCGAGAGGATAAGGGAGATCGTCAGGGCGATCAAATCAGGCCGCGGTGCTTCGCGCAGGAGATGCAAGCGTAGCCCTTGATGCCGGAGGTGAAGACGCGGCGCCTGTCTATGCCCGGGATCTTAGGGTCGATCCTGAACCCCTTGTGGACGACGATCGCCTTGATGCGAGGCGTGAGGCGACCGCAGTAGATGCATGCCACCGGCTGGCTTCGACCGCCCGCCTTGTAGTGTCCCCACTTCTTGCCCATTCTCCCACCCCTTCGAGCGCCGACGAGTCGGCCGTAACCCGTCTTCTGTTTTCAGGCGGCATTCTGCTGAGCGGGCTACCACCCGCCTCGGGCGGGCGTTCATCGGCGGCGACTTGCCCTTGCATCTCGCGGATTGGCCGTTTCAACCTCGCTCGGCCCGACCTCGACGTCCCCGCGTCATCGCGCGGGCCGGGAGGTGTCGTTTCTGTGCCAGGGTCTGGCCTCTCGGCCAGGTCCTCGCGGACCCGCGAACCCGCCGGATGGACGGAGTTTCCTCAGGCCTTCGCCCGACGGCCGCCCACCGACTCGCCGGCATACAATTTTAGCCCCAACTCGGTTAAGAAGGTTTCCCTTGGCGCTTTAGAGCAGCGCGAGGGATGTTTCACAAACATCTGCATACCTTTTAAAAAATCGCGCGCAAGGTTGAGCGGTGGTGACTTGAGGGTCTTCATCGCCGGACCGCTTTTCTCCCAGGCCGAAAGGGAGTTCAACCTCAAGGTGGATGAACACCTACGAAGGCATGGCTTCGAGACCTTCCTGCCCCAGCGCGACGTGGGCAAGCTGGACGAGCTCCTCCGCAAGAAGGGCAGGCGAGCCTACCGCGAGATCTTCGAGCGCGACTTGGCCGGCGTGAAGCAAGCGGACGTCGTCGTGGCGATCCTCGACGGGGCGGACGTCGACAGCGGCACGGCCTTCGAGGTGGGCTACGCGTTCGCTAAGGGAAAGCCAGTGATAGGCCTCAAGACGGACATGAGGGTGTTCGCGAGGGACGAGGAGCTCAACAACATGCTGGCCCAGGCCATACGTGCGCTGGCGAGGAACTTGGACGAGCTCGTCGAGGAGCTGAGGAGGCTTGGTTGATCCCGCGTTCGCGAACGTCGAGCGGCGGGCGAGCATGTTCCTCATCAGGCTCGCCCCGGGAAAATACGCGTACCTGAAGTACCACCTAGAGGGCGAGACCATGCACATCGATGCCACCTTCACGCCCGAGGAGCATCGCGGCCGAGGCTTGGCGGAGAGGCTCACCAGGGCCGCCATCGAATACGCGAGGGAGGGAGGGCTTAAGATCGTGCCCAACTGCAGCTACGCCAAGCGCTACTTCGAGCGACACCCGGAGCTTCGAGGGATGCTCGCGAGCGAGTAGGCTTACCTCAACGCGAAGCTGCAACATGAGGGATAAGCCAGCCCAGACCTTCTCGGGAAGCGAACGAGCCGCCGTTGCGGGGCGAAGTTGTTTTATGTTACATATGTAACAAAAAAATTTAAAAAATCGCCGCGGTGGTAGCGATGAAGTCGCTGTGCAAGAGGTGCGGACGAAGGCAGGAGTGCAGGCCCAACTACCCCCTCGTGGGCGGCGCAGGGGTGGTGGTCTGCGACAGGTTCAAGGAGGCGGAGGGGAGCGCGACGGATAAAAGCTTATAGCCGGGCGATGAGTGTAAGATGGTCGCATGATAGAGGTGAGGTTCCACGGCCGGGGCGGGCAGGGCGCGGTGACCGCCGCCAGGCTGCTGGTGGAGGCGGCCTTCCTCGAGGGCAAGTACGGCCAAGCCTTCCCCTTCTTCGGCGCCGAGCGCAGGGGGGCACCGATCTTGGCCTTCGCGCGAATCGACGACAAGCCCATAAGGACGAGAACACAGGTTTACGAGCCCAGCCACGTCGTCGTGCTGGACCCCACGTTGCTCGAGGTGACGAACGTCGCGGCTGGCTTGAAAACTGGCGGCGTCGTCGTGGTGAACGCCAAGGAAGCGCCCACCGGTCTCCCCGCGGCGAAGCTCGCCATCGTCGACGCCACGGGCATCGCCCTCGAGACCCTCGGCGCGCCCATAACCAACACGGCCATCCTAGGGGCCCTCGCGAGGGCGACGAAGCTCGTGTCGCTGGACTCCCTCGAGAAGGCGGTCAGGGGCTACTTCGGCGACAAGCTCGCGGAGAAGAACGTGGCCGCCGTGAGGGCCGCGTACGAGCGGACGAAGCTTTTGTGGGAGGACCGACGCGGCTGAACGCACAAAAACTTTTTAGCAAGTTACGTAGCCTCTTGGATGGTTGAGGGCGATATTTTGAAGATAATCGCCGGAGCCATCATAACCGAGCCGGGTAACACCGCGCGGACCGAGACCGGGAGCTGGCGCAACTTCAGGCCCGTGATCGACGAGGCGAAGTGCACGGGCTGCGGCATGTGCTGGATGTTCTGCCCGGAGCCCGCGATCTCCAAGGGCAAGCCCGCGAGGGTAGACTACCGCTACTGCAAGGGCTGCGGCATTTGCGCCAACGAGTGTCCCTTCAAGGCCATAACCATGGTCCCGGAGGGGAGAGATTGAAGCAGGTGTTGACGGGCAACGAGGCAGCCGCGACCGCCGCGAAGCTGGCTCGCGTGAAGGTGATCTCCGCCTACCCGATAACCCCCCAGACGGCCATAGTGGAGAAGCTCGCGGAGTTCGTGGCCAACGGTGAGCTGGACGCGGAGTTCATGAAGGTGGAGTCGGAGCACAGCGCCATGAGCGCCTGCATAGGCGCCGCCGCCGTGGGGGCCAGGGCCTTTACCGCCACCTCCTCGCAGGGGCTGATGCTCATGAGCGAGATGCTCTACATCGCGGCCGGCCTCAGGCTGCCCATCGTCATGGCCAACGCCAACCGGGCGCTTTCGGCACCGCTTAACATCTGGTGCGACCAGCAGGACTCCATGGCCGTGCGAGACAGCGGCTGGGTGCAGCTCTACTGCGAGAACAATCAGGAGATCCTCGACTCTATACTGCAGGCCTATCGCGTGGCCGAGGAGCTGATGCTGCCCGTGATGGTGTGCTTCGACGGCTACATCCTCTCGCACACGGCCGAGCCCGTGGACGTGCCCGAGCAGGAGGAGGTCGACGATTTCCTGCCGCCTTACAGGCCTCGCCACCCCTTGGACCCCGTCATGCCCGTCACCATGGGACCCGTGGGCGTGCCGGAGTACTACCAGGAGATAAGATATATGCTGCACGAAGCGGTGCGTGCGGCGAGGGACAAGATAGTCGAGGTGGACAGGGAATACGGCAAGCGGTTCGGCAGGCGCTATGGCCTGGTCGAGTGCTACCGAAGCGATGACGCGGAGATAATCCTCCTCACGCTGGGCTCGCTGAGCGGCACCGCGAAGGACCTCATCGACCGTTCCCGCAGGCGGGGCGAGAGGGTGGGGCTGGTGAGGGTGCGCGCTTACAGGCCCTTCCCGCGAGAGGCGCTGGTGAAGGCCCTGGAGCACGCGAAGGTGGTCGCCGTGCTCGAGAAGGACATCTCGCTCGGCTGGGCGGGCGCCCTCTTCGCCGACGTCTCCTGCGCGCTGGCCAACGTCGAGGGCGCGCCCTTGCTGCTGAACTTCATCTGCGGGCTCGGCGGGCGCGATGTATCGCCCCTCCACATCAGGGAGGCGCTGCGCGCGGCGGCGAGGGCGGCGGAGACCGGAGAGGTGAAGAGGCCCGTGCGCTGGCTTGGGCTGAGGGAGAAGCTGGTGGGGCTGGGGATATGATGGCGGCGCCGCCCGGCGTACCCGAGGAGGAGCTCCTAGCTCCTGGCCACCGCGCCTGCGCGGGCTGCGGTTGCGTGCTGGCGATGAGGTACCTGCTGAAGGCGCTGGGTAGGAACATCATCGTCAGCATGGCGACGGGCTGCATGGAGGTGGTGACGACCCCCTACCCCGAGACGGCTTGGAGGGTGCCTTGGATCCACTCCGCCTTCGAGAACGCCGCGGCGACGGCGGCCGGCATAGCGGCTGGGTTGAAGGCGCTGGGGAAAAAGGGGGTGAAATCCGTGGCGATCGCCGGCGACGGCGGCACGGCAGACATAGGACTGCAGGCGCTCTCGGGCGCGGTGGAGAGGGGGGACAACGTGCTGTTCTGTTGCTACGACAACGAGGCCTACCAGAACACGGGCATACAGCGCAGCGGGGCCACGCCGTTCGGCGCGTGGACGACGACCACGCCCATAGGCAAGGTGAAGAGGGGGGAGGACAGGCCGAAGAAGGACGTGCCAGCGATCATCGCCGCCCACGGAGCCCCCTACGTGGCCACCGCCTCCGTCGCCTACCCGCTCGACTTCATCAACAAGCTCAGGAAGGCCGCCGCCATAGAGGGGCCCACCTACGTGCACGTGCACGCGCCCTGCGTGCCCGGCTGGCGCATAGAGACGGGCAAGACCATCGAGGTGGCCAGGCTGGCGGTGCTCACCGGCGCATGGGTGCTCTACGAGATCGAGCATGGGCAGCTGAGGGTCACCTTCAAGCCCCCCAAGCGCAGGCCCGTCGCCGACTACCTCAAGCTCCAGGGCAGGTTCAGGCACCTCACCGACGAGGAGGTCGCCCAGATCCAGCGAATGGTGGATGAGCAGTGCAGGCGCTTCGGCATCGAGTGACCGCCGGGGTAACTAGGCGCGAGCTTGAGGCTGGCAACATGCGGGCGCGAGCGGAGATCGCGGTCACCGGCATCGTTCAGGGCGTCGGCTTCAGGCCCTTCGTCTACAGGCTTGCCACGCGTTACGGCCTCGTCGGCTTCGTCCGCAACATGGGCGACGCCGGCGTGCAGGTGGTGGTGGAGGGGGAGAAGGAGGCGATCGAGGGTTTCCTCGGCTCCCTGAGGGCGGAGCGGCCGCCCCTCTCCAGGGTGGACGACGTCCGCGTCCTCTGGGGGGAGGCGAAGGGAGAGTTCGAGCGCTTCGAGGTGGCGCCGAGCGAGCGCCGAGGGCTTGGGCTGCCCTCCGTGGTGCCCCCCGACCTAGCGCTATGCGACGACTGCTTGAGGGAGATGCTCGACCCCAACGACAGGCGCTACCGCTACCCCTTCATCACCTGCGTCAACTGCGGCCCCCGCTTCACCATCATAGAGGAGCTCCCCTACGACCGCTCGAGGACGTCGATGAGGGCCTTCCCGCTCTGCGCCGACTGCGGGAGGGAGTACCACGACCCAAGCGATAGGCGCTACCACGCGGAGCCTACGTGCTGCCCAGCTTGCGGGCCCAAGGTGCGGCTTTACTCCGCCAGCGGGGAGGTCCTAGAGAACGAGGAGCCGCTACGGGAGGTGGCCGAGCTGCTGGACGAAGGGAACGTCGTCGCGATAAAGGGCATAGGGGGCATCCACGTGGCCGCCGACGCCACCGACGACGGGGTGCTCGAGCGCCTCCGACGAGCTTTTAGCCGCCCGCAGCAGCCGTTCGCGGTGATGTCCAGGGATCTCGAGACGGTGCGAACGTTCGCCAGGGTCAGCGAGGTCGAGGCGGGGCTCCTGACCTCGTACAGGAGGCCCATCGTGGTGCTCGAGCGCCTCCCGAGCTGCGAGCTCTCGGAGCTCGTGGCGCCGGGGCTCGACAGCGTGGGCGTGATGCTGCCCTACTCGGGCATCCACCACCTCATCCTTCGCCACGGCAGGAGGCCGGCCTACGTCATGACCAGCGCCAACCCGCCTGGCCTGCCGATGATCATCGACAACGCCCAGGCGCTCGCTGAGCTGCGGGACAAGGTGGACTACCTCCTCCTCCACGACCGCGAGATAGTGAACAGGTGCGACGACTCCGTGGTGAAGGTGGTCGACGGCAGGGCGACGTTCCTCAGGCGGTCGAGGGGCTACGTGCCGGAGCCGATAAGGCTGGCGTTCGAGAGCGACGTCGTGGTGCTGGCGCTCGGCGCGGAGCTCAACGTCACCGCTTGTCTACTCGTCGGCGACAGGTGCTTCGTGAGCCAGCACATAGGCGACGCCACCAAGGTGGAGACCCTCGACTACCTTCGCGCCGCCGTGGCTAGGCTCATGCGCCTCTTGGGCATCGAGCGCGTAGACGTGGTGGCGCACGACCTGCACCCGAGCTACTCCACGACGAGGCTCGCGCCAAAGCTGGCGGAGGAGCTGGGGGCGAGGACGATGGCGGTGCAGCACCACCACGCCCACCTCTGCTCGCTGCTGGCGGAGCAGGGCCTAGACGAGCTCGTGGGCATAGCCGCCGACGGCGTGGGCTACGGCGGGGACGGCACGGTTTGGGGGGGAGAGGTGATGGTCGTCGGCCGCGGCTCCTACGACCGCCTGGGAGGGCTTATCAAGCAGCCCATGCCCGGCGGAGACCTGGCGACGAGGTTCCCCGCGCGGATGGTGGCGGGCATGCTTTGGCAAGTGCTTTCGCCCGCTGAGGTGGAGGGGGTTTTGCGAGAGTTCTGCGCCGATGGCCTAAGGCGAGGCGAGGTCGAGGTGCGGGCGATACTGAGGCAGCTCGAGAGGGGGCTCCTCGTGCACTGGACGAGCAGCTGCGGGAGGGTGCTCGACGCCGTCTCCTGCCTGCTCGGCGTCTGCCGCGAGCGCACGTACGAGGGCGAGCCGGCGATCAAGCTCGAGGCGGCTGCCAACGGCGGCGACCCCTATCGGCTCGGGCTGAGGTCGGCGGTGGAGGAGGTGGACGGGATGCGGGTGGTCGACACCTCTGAGCTCCTGCTTGAGGTGCTGGAGGCCCTCCGCGAGCGGGTGCCTCGCAGGCACATCGCCGCCTCGGCGCAGCGCGCTCTAGCGGAGGGACTGGCGGAGGTGGCCATAGAGGCGGCGGTGGAGGAGGGGATAAAAGTGGTCGGCGCCTCGGGGGGCGTGTTCTGCAATCGGGCGATCACTAGGTTCATCAGGGAGGCCGTGGAGGGGGCTGGGCTCAAGTTCCTCTCGCACCATCTCCTGCCTCCCGGCGACGGGGGCATCTGCGTGGGGCAGGCCGTCGTTGCAGCCCAATCTCCTGAGCGCACTTGAGGGCGAGGCGTTAACCTTTAGAGAGCCGGCGGCGTGGTGCTATTGGCGATGGGTTGTGGTTCACGCTCGCGACGCCTAGGCTCGAGCTCAGGCTGGGGCTTGAAGACCTGGCTAGGGTCAAGATCCACGAGGAGATCATACCCGAGCTGCTCGAGGCGCTCGTGAGGGAGATCAAGGCCGAGGGCGCTATGAGGCATCCCGTCATCGTCGACGCTTCGACGCTCGTGGTGCTCGACGGCATGCACCGCGTAGCCGCCCTTCGCGAGCTGGGCTGTGCCTACCTTCCCGTCTGTCTCGTGGACTACAGGAACCCCCACATCCACGTAGGCTCCTGGTATCGCTCGGTGCGCGGCGAGGTCACCGCCGACCAGCTTCTGGGAGCGATGACGTCGCTTGGGCTTAAAGCCGAGAGATCTACGCTCGAGGAGGCATTTCAGGCCCTCGACGAGCGCTCCGCGAGCTTCGCCATGCTCACCAAGCAGGACTGCCACCTGCTCAGGGGGGAGGGAGGGAGCATAAGGGCCAGCTACGCTTGGGTGAAGCGGGCGGAGGACGCCCTAAGGGCGAAGGGGCTGGAAGTGAGCTACGAGGTGGAAAGGGACGCCAGGCAGATGGTGGACTCCGGCGAGGCGATCGCAGCCCTCGTGACGCCCAGGGCTAGGAAGGAGGAGGTGATAGCCGCCGCCCTTCGTGGCGAGCCATTCGCGCACAAAACGACGAGACACGTCCTGCCGGCTCGACCCATGGGCGTGGACGCCCCGCTGGAGTGGTTGCTGGGCGGGAAGCCGCTCAGGGAAGCGAACGAGCTCCTCGTGAGGAGGCTCTCCGAGCGAAGGGTCAAGCGCCTGCCCAAGGGGAGCGAGTTCGAGGGGAGGCGCTAC
>JAWCKY010000005.1:0-11641 GCA_038851365.1 Hadarchaeales archaeon (SeqCode) | reverse complement strand
CTCGAGCTCGTGGATATGAACCTCGAGGACCATCGATGCCCGAGCTGCGGGCGGGAGATCCCTATCGTAGCGGAAGTGGGGCGAGGAGGCGGGGCGAGGTGACGACCGTCGTAGTCGTCAGTGGAGACCGGCCTGAGACGGCGGTGCCGCTCGCCTTAAAGGAACTGGGCATCGAGGTCAAAGGGAGAAAGGTGGTGATAAAGCCAAACCTCATCGCCAACCGCCCCTACCCGGTGACCACCCCACCCGAAACCGTGGGAGCCCTCCTCGATTATTTCAGGGAGGGCAATGAGCTCATCGTGGCCGAGGGCTCGGGCTTCGGCGACACTAGGGAGATCTTCAGGGATCAGGGTTACGGGGAGCTCGTCGAACGCTATGGGGCGAGACTCGTCGACCTCAATCGGGATGAATTCGAGGTGCTCGAGCTACCAAAGGTCAAGGTGCTGAAGAGGTTCGAGCTACCCTTGACCCTTAAAGGTGCCTACCTCATCTCGGCCGCGGTCCTGAAGCGTCACTCGATCACAAGGGTAACGCTCTCGGTCAAGAACATGCTCGGCGCCACCATCGGGAGGGACAAGGGGAGGTTCCATAGGTTGGGCATAGACGAGAGCATCGTCGACATCTGCCTCTACCGAAAACCGGACCTCGCGGTCATCGACGGCAGGCTGGGCTTGAGCTCCGAGCTCGGAGGGGAAGCGAAGAAGTTTGGGGTGATGATCTTCTCCGAGGACCCAGTCGCCGCGGATGCTGTGGGGGCGAAAATTCTTGGGGTCGAGCCCTCAAGCGTGCGACACCTGAAGTTGGCGCAAGAAGCGGGACTTGGGGTATGCGATCTCAAGAGGATCGAGGTGCGCGAGCTCAAAGCAGCGGAGGCACTCAACGAACGGGCTGGACCTCGCTGGAAATCGCGTCGTAGCCCTTCAGGATCCTTTCGAAACTTATCCTTTTGCCCCCCACGATCTTGAGCTCGACGTCTAGCGAGCCCCGCTCCACCCTTATGATGTTGTAGGAGTTGGCGAAGAACCCTCTCAGCCTCCTAGAGGAAACGCTGCCGGCGTGCACTATCGGCAAGCCATTGACACTCAGCCTCCAAGGCCTGTGCTTGTGGCCGCAGAGTACCAAGTTGGCCTTGCCGGCTATAAGCGTGCGCAAGGCGTCTCCAGCATCTACGACTATGTTGGGCCTAGTGCCGGTGTCGGGGATGGGTACCAAGTGATGGTGAAGGGCGACTATCTTGAACTTGTCCCTGTGCTTCCTCAGTACCTCATCGAACCACACCAGCTGGCGATAGCCAACCTCGCCCGTGTCCCTATCCGGCCTCGCAGTTCGAAGGTGGGCGATGAGTACCTCGTCGAGCACCAACATCTCGGGGCGAGGGAAGAAGTGATCCCAGAGCAAGAAACCCGTGTGCTCGTAGTCGTGGTTGCCGCTGCCCACCAAAACCCTGCTACACTTGAGCTTCCCGATGTACCTCGCCGCCAGCTTGTACTCATCGAGGAGGCCAGAGTTTGTGACGTCTCCAGTGATTATGACCACATCGGGCTTTAGCGCGTTTATCTCCTTGATGGCCGTAGCTAGCATCTTCGGGGAGAACGTCTCCGCGCCGCAATGCAGGTCAGATAAGTGAACGAGAAGCATGTTTTCCCTATAGCTCGACTTCCTTACACATGGTGAGGGCAAGCACCGCCATTTTGGCGAAGAAGTTGTCGTCGGCCTGCTCGTAGATGACCGAGTTGGGCCCATCCATCACCTCGTCCGTTGCCTCCTCGCCCCTCATCACCGGTAGCACGTGGGTAACGATCGCCGGCCTGCCCATGAGGTCGTCGACGTGGCGCTGCTCCAGCCTCCAATCTCGATATCTGTTGTAGATGGCGACCTCCCTGTCGACACCGAACGCAGTTGCACCCACTCTCAGAAATTCCGCTGTCGCCCAATTCCTCGGAAAGACCACGTTCGCGCCCTGGAGCCCCTCCTCGAAGTCGTTGCTCACCTCAAAGCTCCCGCCGCTCTCCTCGGCGTTCCTTTTGGCGGTCTCCATTATCTTGGGGTCTATCTCGAAGCCAGGCGGGTGGACCAGCGTCACATCCATACCGAAGCGAGTGGCGATGAGCACCTCCTCCTGAATGCTGCATCTCCCGCGCGGCTTGCTTGAGTACGCCCAGGTCACGGCGTATTTCTTTCCCTTCACATCGCCTAGCTTGGCTTGGATCGTCATCATGTCCCCTATCGCTTGTGTTGGGTGATAGGTGCAACAGGCCATGTTGATCACCGGCACCTTCGCCACCCTCGCGAATTCCTCGACCACCCTTCGTCCCGCGCCGTAGACGAAGTCGATGGCCTTGTCCAATATCCTCACCCCGATCCCGTCGGCGTAGGAATCGTACATCTTCGCCGCGTCCTTCACCGCCTCCTCCATCCTCATCGTCGAAACGTCGATGAAGGCGGGGTGTCCGCCCAGGATAGCGGTCGCAGCCTCGAAGGCGCCGCGCGTGCGCGTCGAAGGCGCGTAGAACACCATGAAGAAGTTCTTCCGATCGAGGAGCCTAGGAGGGCGGCCTCCCCCTCTGACTATCGCCTTCAGCTTTCTAGCTAGATCTATGGTCGCTTGGATCTCATCGATGCTCCAATCTTGGGTCGTTATCAGGTCGCGGCCGTAGAGCTCAACCATCCGGAACCCCTAAAGTAATTTATGTACATGTTTTTAACTTTATAGAAGTTGTAAGCCCTTGGTTAAAAAAAAAGAAAAAAGAGTGTTTAAGGCGGGATGATACCTTCTACGTATGTTTTCTCTCGCTAGCGTCTGGCGTGTAAAGACCATAAAGGATATTCATAAGGGTGGTTTTCCCGGCTCCATTTTCCCCTAGCAAAGCATGTATCTCTCCCGCCCTCACGTCGAAGTCGATGTTATCATTGGCGAGGACCCCCGGAAAGCGTTTAGTGATACCTTTCATCTGGACGACAATTTCACCGAACTCATGTCCCCGCATAACATCTAGTCTTTAAGGACGTTTCTTTATAATATAATCTTTCCGTACTCCGCTAGATCCTCGGCGACATCCACCAGCCCAAGTCTTTCCAACGTCTCCCTACGTTGTAAACCTGTCTTGACATCCCAACCGCGTTCCGCGTAGTATTCGTCGAGCATGGGCTTTAGATCCACCACCATCCCCTTCGCCGGTCCATCGGGCATCGGCTCCTTGAGGAAGCGCTCCGGCAGCGTGTCGTCCTTGCGGTCGAGGCCCAGCCTAGCGTTGAAAGCCCGCTTCAGGTTCACGATCCGCTCGGCCGCGGCTCTAATCTCCTCTACCCTTGAGAATTCTTGGATGCCGGTGACGGCTGGCAGGATCCTCGCGTAATCGTCAAAGTAGAAGGCGGGGGGCCACATCGTACCATACTTGCAGGTGATGAGGGAGTCAACGATAGCGTAAAGGTCCTCGACGTCCTTGACCAACATGCCCTTGTACTTCGTGGAGAGCCTGTTGCCGATGTCCTTGGCCTTGTCCTCGCCGAACCTCTTGGCTATGGTCTCCCTGTAGTCCAGTTCGTCGAGCGACGAAAGCGCCCGAAGGTGCGCCCCGCCTATGACCGAGATAGCGTGGGTTAGGCCTACCGATTGATGCGCGCGGCCGTCTTGCCCCGAGACCTCGAGCCCCTTTACATGAATCGCCCAGCGTTCCGAGCCCTGGCCTATGCGCCGCGCAGCCTCTCGAACCCCTTCCGCCAGGACATCTCCGATCCCCTCGCGCGAGGCGATCATCTCAACGAGCCTGACCATCGCATCGCCGTCGCCCCAGCGCAAGGGCATGCCTAACTCTTGCTCCGTCAGGACCCCCCGCTCGAAGCATTCCATCGCAAAGCTCACCGTGCCGCCGCAGCTTATCGTGTCCATGCCGTGTAGGTTGCAGAGCATGTTGGCCCGCATTATCGCGGGAAAGTCGCTGATCAAGCAATTGGAGCCGAAGGCGACGATGGTCTCGTACTCCGGTCCCTCGCTCAGGGTGCCAGCGTACGGACCCGAGCGAACGTGGCTAACCTTCTTGCACTGGATGCGGCAGTTCATGCAGGAGCGGCGGTGGACGATGAACTCCCGCTCGAACCTATCAGGCCCTATGTCATCGGCATGCTCGAAGACTCCTGTGGAGTGCCCCTTCGTCGGCAGCCTGCCTATCTCGTTCTCCCACGCGACGAGGCCTGGCGTACCGAAGCGGTAGAGGGCATCGTGGGAGGCCTTCCCCCACTCGCCTCGCGTGTAGCGTTCGTGGGCCTCCTCCGCCAGCTCCCACACTCGGTCGAAATCGGCCACTTCGACGTCCTTGCTTCCCCTCACGGCAAGAGCCTTCAAACGCTTGCTGCCCATCACCGCGCCGACGCCCGTCCTACCGGCGGCGCGAGCGCGATCGTTTATGATGCAGGCGAACTTCACGAGGTGCTCGCCTGCCTTGCCTATGCAAGCGACCCTAACTTGGGGATCGCCGAACTCCTCCTCGATCATGTCCGTGGTCTCGGCTGTGGTCCTCCCCCAGAGCCCCTCGGCGCTTCGAAGCTCGGCCCTGCCGTCGTCTATCGCCAGATAGACTGGCTTTTCCGACCTTCCCTGAATCACCACTAGATCATAACCAGCATACTTCAGCTCCGCACCGAAGTAGCCGCCGGAGTGCGACTCGCCCCAGATACCGGTCAGCGGGGACCTCGTCACCACGCAGTATCGTCCCGATGGTGGATAAACCGTGCCGGTGACGGGCCCTGTGGCGAAGATCAACAGGTTCTCGGGTGATAGCGGCTCGACCTCCGGCGTCACCTCGTCGTAAAGAATTCGTGCGGCCATACCACTGCCGCCGATGTAGTACCTGGCCCACCCCTCGCGGAGGGGGAGCTCGACGATCTTGCCGCGGGCGAGATCAACGTGCAAGTACTTGCCGACGTAGCCCTTGTACGCGAAGACCACTTCCATCACCTCAAGAGGGACCTTGGGCGCACGACCTGGGCGATCGCCAGTCTCTTCTCGGCCGCCACCTGCGATGGTCCAGTGAGCTTCAGCGCCCCGGGCATGCACTGCTTCACGCACGCCGGGTCGCCGCCGCAGAGGTCACACTTAGCCGCCTTGCCCTTGATGATGGAGATCGCTCCGAAGGGACAGGCCTCAACGCAGAGAGAGCAACCTATGCAGCGCGCTGCATCCACCTCGACCACATCAGTCTTCGTCCGGCGGATGGCCCCGCTGGGACAAGCCCTCGCGCAGGGAGGGTCAGCACACTGGCGGCAGGTGAGCGCGACGTCGATGGCCGGCTCCCGCCTTAGCACGCGGATGCGAGATTTTTTTGGATTGAAAACCTTCTCGTGAACTCCTGAGCAGACAAGCTCGCACGTCCTACAGCCCGTGCACTTTTCCGGGTCGCAGAACACATAGGGCACGGTTCTCACCTCGACCAAAGGGAGTTCGCGAACATCGAATAAAAAGTTTACATCCCGCGCTGAACCTTAGGCTATAAACGTGGATGAGGGCGTATGGGTAGGGGGGATGGGGTGAGGGAGGCGATAACCATAGAAGACTTGTGCAAGTACTACAACGGTTTCCTAGCGCTTGACCACCTCTCCCTCAGGATAGCGGAGGATGAGGACGTCGGGCTACTAGGCCCAAACGGCGCCGGCAAGACGACCACGATGAAGATCCTATGCGGGCTGATCTCGCCGTCCTCCGGGCGCGCCTACATCTACGGCGACGACGTTGTGGAGGAGAGGGAGAAGGCGCTCCGCCATGTGGGCGCGATCGTGGAGGCTCCCGAATTTTATCCCTACTTGACCCCCGAGGAGGTCCTGAGCTACCTGGGCAGGCTGAGGGGCATGAGCGGGCGGACGTTGAGCGAGGCCATAGCTGAAGCCCTGGGGCGGGTGAAGCTCGAGGACTGGGCGAAGGTGAAAATAGGAAAGTTCTCTCGGGGGATGAAGCAGAGGCTGGCCATCGCTCAAGCGCTGCTCCACGACCCACCCGTCCTCATCCTGGACGAACCGGCGCTAGGGCTTGACCCGCGCGGCATGGTCGAGGTGAGGGAGATGTTGAAGGAGGTGAGGGAGAGGAGGACGGTCTTCTACGCCTCCCACATACTCTCCGAGGTCACACAGGTGTGCGACAAGGTCGCCATCATCCACCACGGGCGCCTGCTCGCCTACGACAGCATCGAAAATCTCAGGAGAAAGTTCGAGAGCAAGCTGAAGATCGAAGTGGAAACGGTCAAGCCGCTCACCGCTCGTCAGCTCAAGCGAATCGAGGGGCTCGACGATGTCGTGAAGGTTGAGAGGGTCGGGAACAAGGTCCTGATAGAGTTCGAGGGGAGCAGGGAAGCATCAGGCAGGCTAATGGAGGAGATCCGCCGTATGGGGCATCAGTTGTTGTCCTTCCGGACGGTGGGGCCCACGCTCGAGGACGTATACCTTAAACTGGTTGGGGAGACGGTTTGATGGGCGAGTACGAGAAGCTGAAAGTGGTGGCGAAGTACGAGTTCATGAAGCACCTGCGGAGGAAGAGGTTTTACGTCGTGCTAGCGCTGGCGATCGCGGTCGAGCTGATAGTGCTCATCGCGCTCCCCTTGCTCGGTGCTGGTTACCCCTCCAACGTGATGGCCATGGCGGCGTTGCTCTCGATGGGCGCCACCTTCCCCACCATGGGTGCGGTCTTCTTCGCGGGGGATGCGATAGCTGGGGAGTTCGAGGGCAAGACGGGCTACGTGCTGTTCCCCAACCCAGTCAAGCGGTCGACGATCGTGTTTGGGAAGTACCTAGCGTGCTTTTCGGCGATAGCCCTAGTCGTGCTCGCGCTCTACGGCGTGGTGGGCGCGAGCCTCCTCTGGATCTACCACCAAGTCCCGGTGGAGGTGGCGGGGTCCATGGCTTTATGCCTTCTCGCCTCGGGCGCGGTGGTGGCGGTGACCTTTTTCTTCAGCTCGATATCGAGGGGGACGATGGGCGCTACGGTCACGACGCTGATCTTCATCTTCGTCGTCTTGGGGGTGGTGGAGAGCGTCCTCCTGATGGCCGGGCAGCCGCGTTGGTTCCTGCTGTCCTACGCGAGCGATGTCATGGTCACCATCTACAACGGCTACGGGGCATTTGCCGGCATGCGCGAGGGCATGCCGCCGGGGGTGATGCAATCGCCGGAGATAGGCACGAGCATAGCGGTGATGGTAGCCTATCTCGTGGTCTTCCTCGCCCTTAGCGTGGCGATCACCCGGCGCAGGGAAATGGTGTGATGGACTCGACTTAAAATCTTGAGCTCGAGGGCTAGGCGATGATGCGTCCCAGAAATCTTCGCGAGGCCTTGAGGGGGGAGCTGGCGGATGAAGAACTGCAGAAGATCAGGGCCTTTGACATCGTTGGGGATGTAGCGGTGATCAAGCTACCGGACGAGCTCTTGCCCAAAAAAGAAGCAATCGGGCGGGCACTCATGCGCGTGCACCGAAACGTTCGAACGGTGCTGCTTCAGACCAGCCCCGTCAGCGGGGAATTCCGCACGAGGGAGCTGGAGATCGTAGCGGGTGAGCCTAGGACGGAGACGGTCCATAGGGAGAGCGGATGCACGTTTAAAGTTGATCTAGCGCAGGTCTACTTCTCCCCGCGCTTGGCCCACGAACGCCTTCGCGTCGCCTCGTTGGTAAGGCAGGACGAGGTGGTGACCAACCTGTTCGCGGGCGTCGGGTGCTACTCCATCGTGGTGGCCAAGCATAGCCGAGCGAGGAGGGTCTACTCCATAGACAAGAACCCAGTAGCCTTTCGGTACATGTGTGAGAACATCCGGGTGAACAAGGTGGGGGATCGGGTGGTGCCGCTGCTGGGCGACGCGAGCGAGGTGGTCGAATCGATAGCGGGAGAAGCAGATCGAGTGCTTATGCCCCTGCCCGAGCTGGCGAGGGATTTCCTCGGCGTCGCCCTTCGAGCGCTTAAGCGAGGGGGAGGAGTGATCCACTTTTATGATTACGGCGCCAAGCCGGACCCCTTTGGGCCATCGTTTGAATTCGTGAGGCGGGCGGTGGGCGAGAAGGGCTACGACGTCGAACTCTTGAACAAGAGGGTGGTCCGCTCCTACGCGCCCAACTGCTATCATATCGTCCTCGATCTCTCCATCACGGCCGCCTAAGCTAAATCACGGGCCTCGAATGCCTTCGTTGCGCTATGCCCGCCGCACCGTTATCTTGTCGCCCGTCTTGACCTTCCTGAATTTCTCGATGCCGCTCTTTACCCTGGCGAAGGTGTTCACCGGACTTATCGGCTGGGACTTGCCGAAGAAGATGCAGAAGCCGGGACCCTCGGGCCAATAGGAGACGTCGCCGGTCTGAGTCGTGGGCGTGGGCTTCTCAGGCCCGATCTTCACCGGAATGTCGAAATAGACCTCCTCCTTCCATATCTCGACCTCGCCCTCGAGCGGGAGGGCCTCCCAGATCGCGTCGCACGTCCTCGGGCGCTCCTGCTCCAGCATCTCGGCTTCCACCTCAAAGTCCCTGCAAGCGATCACGATCTTTCTGACCATCGAAACCCCCATCGTTATAGTTTTTCTCGCTTTATAAGCGGCCCCCGCCCAACTGAGCGGAGGGTGAGGTGGCGAGGGATCTCGGAGCGGTGTGCGACGTGAGCGTGCTCGCTGGGCTGGCGAGCGTGGAGAGGGCGGAGGCGCTGCTCGAGAGGGGCGAGCTCTACCTCCCTTCCGCGACGTATTCTTGGCTCGCTCGAGACAAGTTGATAAGCGTGAGGAGGAGGGCGGTGGGCTATAGCTTGGTGAGCCAGCTCGTGCGGGATCGAAGGTTAATCGTAATCTACCTCCCAGAGCTCTACGACGAGCTGGCTAGGAGGTTGTTATTCGCCGTGGAAAGACGAATACCGTTGACCGACCTCAGGGCAGCGATGCTGGCGGCGCACCTCCGCCTACCGTTGCTCGCCTTCGACGGAGAGCTGATGGACGAGCTGTACGAGCACTTGGATGCGCGAACGGTGTGGCGGCTCGAGGCACATGCGGATTGTCCTTCGATGGAGTGGGCGCTCGAGCTCTACCGCGAGCTCTCCTCTTGCGTGGGTGAATACCTCGACAGGCACTCGAGCGAGGAGGGCGCGTTCGAGGACGCGCTGGAAGAAATCGGGCGTCGGGAGAGCGACCTCAGGGTTGCTGCCAGGGGGAAGGTTGGGCAAGCGGGGCAGAACCCTGGCAGGCTGAGCTTCGTCTGCGTCGCGTGGGACCTGACGCCGATGCTTCGGGAGTACGCGGAACAGCACCTGCTCCAGCCCAACGTCCTGCGTGAGCTCTTCGAGCGGACGCTCCTCCTGATCACGATCCCAAAGTAGCTCGAGGCGCCTTATGACGAATATTCGTCATCATGCGCGACCAGTTTCGACGTATATGCGACATCGCCGGACAGCTCAAATGACGGATATTCGACATCGCCGAAGTGACGCATGCATCATTCACAGCCGCGCCGGCGGATATTCGACGCAATTAGCTTGTCGAATATCCGACATTCGGCGCTCCCCCGGCGACGTATATTCGACACCCCAAATGCCCCACACTACGAATATTCGACAAAGGCGGAGGTCGCCCCCTAGTTCGGGGGAGGGCGGTCCCGCCTATCTCGTGGTGATGGACAAACCGGGGACGCGTGGGGCTCCAGGATATTTCTACACCGAGCTTAGGAAGCTGGATATCCGAAGGATTCAGCGCAGCGTTTACCTCGCCCCCAACCGAGCGGTGGCGAGGAAGGCGGCGGAGCTGGGCAGGCGCCAAGGCTTCTTCACGAGGATCTTTAAGGTCATCGAGGAGCTTTGACGAATATCCGAAAAAAATGCCACGCTCACATGAACGCGCGGGCATCCTCGCGCTCCCTTCGAACGCGCGCCTCGAACTCTCGCGAGGCCTCCTCCAAGCTCAGGCCATGCACGGACTGGCGGGAGCGCCGCCGCCTGACCTTGACGAAGATCGGGTGGTTGACCGCCTCTCCAACGATCAGTGCCTCCCCGACGGGAAGCGAGGAGACCATGTCCACGACCTCGCCGGTTATCGCCTCCGACGACTGCTTGATGTGCTCCAGATCGTAGGGGTTCGTGATGCGCAGGATGATGTTGGTGTTGACCTGCGACAGCGCGGTGGTGGAGAGCCTAACCGGGCGCTGGCTCACCAGCACGAGCGACGCGTAAAACTTCCGCCCCTCCCGCGCTATCGTCTCTATCACGTGCTTGGAGATCGCCGCCTCCGTGGGACAGAAGTTATGCGCCTCCTCAAGGCAAAGCACGAAGGGGGGCACCCGGCCGCGTTTGCGGGCGTTGAAAAGCCTCCTCGCGACGTGCGCCACCAGTATCTGTTTCTTCCTCAGGCTCGTCATGTCGCTCATGTCTATTATCACCGCCCTGCCCGGCTCCAACAACTCCTCCCATTTGGGGAAGTCAACGCGGTCGAACATTCCCAACGAGCGGAGGTCGAACAGCCAGCCGAGGAGCGCCTGTTGCATCTGCCTGTGGAGGCCGCAGCTCTGCTCCACTCGATGGATGACCTCCTCCAGCCCAAAGGGCTCGCCGCCCGACCTCATCTCGGCGCGGAGCTCGTCCAACACGCGCTGGAGCTCCCGCGCCTGAGCCTCCGTCATGTCGGGCACGAACTCCCGGAACGAGGAAGAGCTCAGGTTAGGCACGCCTATGCGCACCTCGCGCGCGGGCAGTACGACCACGCGGTCAGAGTAGCCCTCGGATTCCGCGAAGCAAGTGTGCTCCCCGTGGACATCGACGACCACGACCGCCACTCTTCCGAGCTCCGGCGGGCGATCGAGGAGCTCTTCCACGATCACGCTCAAGGTGTACGACTTCCCCCCGCCAGACTGGGACAAGATCGCAACGTGCTTCCTCAGTAGCTCGGTCAAGTTGAGCCTGACGGGCAGGTCGTGGTACTTAAGGCACCCTATCTCCACGCCCCTATCATCGAAACCTAGAAACCCAACGAGCAACTGCGGGTCCGCCTTGTATACTTTTTGTCCCGGCGAGGGGGGAAAGCTCACCCGCTCCAGCCCTTGCTCCGTCCAGACCCCGAGCGCCCTAGCGTCGGCGATCAGGTACTCCCAGCGGTCGGCGGGGAATATCGACGACAACGACCTACCCCCTCTTTCGTATTCCTTGACCGACTCCGGGCGCATGAAATAGCGGTTGGTCTTGATCACCCTCGCGACGAAGGCTATCACCTTCCCCTCTTCCGTCTCAAGCTCGATGAACTGACCGCGGCGCACCGGGATTCGTCCGTCGGCGGTGACCACGAACGAGAACTCGCTGGAGGAGGGCCCCTCACCGGTGCAGATCACGCTTCCCAGCTCCGCCGCCATCAGAAGGGCCCCCTCTGCCGCCTCATGTACCACGAGGCCGAGGCCCCGAGGCGGTCAGCTATGCTATCCCTCACCATCTCGAGGTCCTCCTCGTGGAGGCGGGCCCGGGCGTCGGCCTCGATCAACACCGAGGGCAAGCCGTAGGCGTCGTGATAGGAGGACAGCGCGTAAACCAGCGACGCCACCTCCTCCGCCGTCTCCAGCACGCCGTCCCCGCCGTCCACGAACTCCACCCGCAGCGGGAAGTCGTACGGCACGGCCTTTAGGTAAAATGCATACGTACGCTCGATCCATCCCTCGAG
>JAWCKY010000004.1:0-6658 GCA_038851365.1 Hadarchaeales archaeon (SeqCode) | reverse complement strand
CAATGATGAATTTGAGCAGCTCATCGAGTTCGTCAAGGGTAGAGACGATCCAATTTTGGCATCTCTTCACAGAGGCATGACCTCACCAAAGGAGAATTGTCCCTCTCTGTCTCAACGCATTTCTTCATGCGCAAAAAGGGTCGAGGATAAGATATCGGTTATGGCTTCACGAATACTTTTCTGTCAACAACAGCTTCAAGCGGATGCGGAAAACATCGAACGTCTACTTGCCGAGCTTCGTTTGTATATTGAGTCGTGTCTGCGAGACCTGATTGCCCCATCCTCGACGATCACCCCTGATATCGTGAATGAGTCAAATGGGACCGTAAGCGTGTTGAGGATAACTTTGGAAGGCGCACGAAGGGATTTAGAGGAATTATATAGCATAGCCAGAAATCTGGAGCACCAGCGTGGAACGAGGATAAGTGATGAAGTCCGTTTAGCTTCAGGGAATCTTGACATCCAGTTAATGTGGATACTCGATGGAATGGATCGTGAGTGGGCCTATGAGATTATGCCCCCTCCACCGATCTACGAACTGCCTGGAATTTCAGTATTTCACGAGTTTGATGTCGGAAGCGTAAAGTACAGCCGACAGGACCCTCTTGGTCTGATCAACGCGCGAGCGCCACCAACGCCGATTTACCTTTGGTTCCTGGGCACGACGCTTTACTGGGCGCAGTGGAAAGTTACATTGGAGCTGGAGACCAAACCAATCGAGAAGATATTCGATTTTTACAATCCAGTGTTACCGAGGCCATTGTTTGAGTATCCCAACGGTCTGACATTTGTTCACAAACCATTGGGATATCGCTATGAAGTGCCTCACGAGAAATATAGCTTTATCCTGTTGGTAGTCAGCCCTTTACCTTTCGATATCGCGTAGAAAATTTGAGGTCCTCGAGTAACTTCTTTGAGCTTCTTGTCCTACGTTCAGGCGAATTGGGATTTGGGTGAGGTATATGCTAAGCTTTTCCAACTCATTTCTTACCAACTTCAACTCGCGCGAAAGCAGATCTACTTTGGCAAGCAATAAGGAATTCGCCTCCAAAAACTCTTTTCGAAAGATCTTTTCAACTTCTGATGCGAGACGGGATGTCTGTGGTTCGAGTCCAGCCTCATGAAATTCAGCTGAAATTCGATCGATGAGTAACTGGATTTGCTCACCGGGCAGGCCAATGCCAGTCAATGTATCGTATATCTCGTCATTCGCAAAGCCAAGGCGTTTCATAGATCTGATCACGTCGGAGGCGGCTATGCCATCCCTCTGCCTCACCTTTAACAGGTTCCCAACGATTAATTGGTCCGAGGTTTTTATTTAAGAAAAACTGTTACAATTTGGGTAAGCGATGTTTAAGCTCGGCAACGTGAAGATCTCGGTTAAATGTGATGATATAACAGGCGAAGAAGTGGACGCGATTTGCAACCCAGCAAACAGCCTTATGATAATGGGAGGAGGGGTTGCAGGCGCCATCAAGCGAGCAGGGGGAGAGGAGATCGAGCGTGAGGCAAGGAAACATGCACCAATAAGCGTTGGCAACGCCATTGCAACGAAGGCCGGGAAGCTTAAGGCAAAATGGGTGATTCACGCTCCTACAATGGAGCGACCGGCGATGCGGACGAACAGCGAAAAGGTTTACAGCGCGACGCTCGCAGCACTTAAGTGCGCGGAAAGCATTGGGGCTACAAGCATAGCAATCCCTGGGATGGGGACCGGTGTGGGTGAGGTTCCGCACGCGGATGCCGCACGAGCGATGGTAAAGGCGATAAAGGACTTCACCCGCGCTACCGTCTCACCCCTGGAGGTCGTCCTCTGCGATGTAGATAAGGAGATGGTAAAAGCTTGGACGAGGGAGTTATCGAAATGATAGAGCTCCAAGGCCTTACTCGAAGGTTCAATGGGCTCACAGCGGTGGATGGCTTAACTTTTGAGGTCAAAGAAGGGGAGATCTTTGGATTGCTTGGTCCAAACGGGGCAGGTAAGACCACAACGGTACGGATGTTATGTTGTCTGATCAAGCCCACGAGTGGCAAGGCGTTTATCTGCGGGTATGAGATAGGCAAGGACGCGCTGAAGATAAGAGAAATAGTGGGTCTTCTCCCTGAGGCACCTGGACTTTACGGTGAGCTGAGTGCTTATCGAAATTTGGAGTTTTATGCAAAACTGTATGGCGTGCCTAAGCAGAAGCGCGAGGAGAACATCGAACGTTTTTTGAGGATGCTCGGTCTTTGGGAACGGAGAAACGATCCCGTTGCAACCTTCTCCAAGGGAATGCAACAAAAGCTAGCAATCGTGCGCGCGATGGTTCACGAGCCCAAAGTTCTCTTCCTAGACGAGCCTACCGCGGCGCTCGCGCCGGAGTCCGCAAAGATAGTCCGCGATTTCATCTTGGAACTCAAGAAGGAGCGACGCACGATCTTTCTCTGCACCCATAACCTTTACGAGGCCGAACGACTTTGTGACCG
This sequence comes from Hadarchaeales archaeon (SeqCode), assembly GCA_038851365.1. Taxonomy (GTDB): domain Archaea; phylum Hadarchaeota; class Hadarchaeia; order Hadarchaeales; family Hadarchaeaceae; genus CAKZTQ01. Next base: position 4,192 of record JAWCKY010000004.1, on the reverse strand, counting down.
CGTGGCGATCATAAACAGCAAGTTGATAGCAATAGGCTCACCAACCGAACTCGAGCGGAAGTTCGGGTCCGGCAGGACTGAGGTGCACCTCGAACGGGTGAATGAAAAAATAGTGCGTGCCGTCAGAAAGTTGAAACATGTGGACGATGTGGAGGTAGTTGAAAACAGGTTGCTGATTACGGTAGAGGACCCAAATATCGCAAATCCAGCAATCGTCGAGGCGATCATCAAACATGGTGGAAAGATACTTTACGTGACACGTACTGCACACGCGCTCGAAGAGACCTATCTAAGGTTGGTGAAGGAAAGTGAGGCTGGATAAAGTTTGGGAAATCGCGTGCAAGGACATGGCGAGCGCCAAGAAGCACAAGTACGTACTGTACGGGCTTATAGGCATACCTTTGATTTTTGCGATAGTTATGCCAATCATCTCCATTTACCCAGTTATAGCAAGCGAGGAACCGTTAGAGGGCGAGGTGCCGCCTTTCGCTCAGCCTGGGATGGCGCCGAAGCAAGCAGTGGTTGCTGGAATCGTGAACATGATCATGCTCATGTTCATGGTTCTGCCGGCGGCGATTCCGTCGACTATAGCCTCCTACACCTTCGTAGGTGAGAAAACTAATAGGCAGCTTGAACCCCTGTTGGCGACCCCCACGACGGATTTCGAGCTTCTTATGGGCAAAGGGCTTGGCGCATTTTTGCCATCGATGGCCGCTACGTTTGTATCATTCATAGGTTTGGTAGCGGTTGTCGATATACTCACTTATGACTTGTTTGGATACCTCCTTTTGCCAAATCTACTTTCGATATTGGTTCTATTCATCTATACCCCGCTAATATGTCTCCTCTCGGTCTCATGGAGCGTTTTCGTTTCTTCGAAGGTAAATGATGTTCGAGCCGCAATGCAATTAGGAATAGTTGGAATTGCACCGGTTCTCCTATTCTATTTTCTGTTCATTTTAGGGATCATTTCGCTTGAGCGAGCGGTGCTTGCAGCCTTTGGGTTGGCTTTAGCTCTGTCAAGCGCTGGTCTATTTGCTTTGAGTAAGGCTACCTTCCAGAGGGAGGAAATCTTGACTAAGTGGAAGTGAGGCATCGCCATGGGCTATGCGGAGTTCAAAGCGCCCAAGGGTTTAATAAAAGTTGAGGTCACGTTGAAAGATGATAGGATCTCGCATATCTCGATAAGTGGGGATTTTTTTATGTATCCTGAAGATGCACTAGAGAAGCTCGAGAAAAAGTTGGTAGGAGTTGAAGCGAACAAGGATAGTTTGTTAAAGGCAATTCACGAATTTTATGAATCGACCGGTATACAAACTCCCATGATTAAACCAGAGCATTGGGTCGAAGCAATTCTGAGGGCGGTGGGATAAAGATGGGGTCATCGGACGAATGGCGATTGCTGCCGATGAGGATCGACGATGCCTTTACAGCCATGGCTATCGATGAGGCAATATTGAGGTTAAACGCGAGGGGTAAGTCGCCGAATACTATTCGCTTCTGGCGTTGGCTACCATCGGCGGTATCCATAGGTTATTTTCAGAGCGTCGAGCGAGAGGTAGATCTCAACGCGGCGAAAAAATATGGCGTGGATGTGGTTCGCCGTATCACGGGAGGGGGGGCGGTTTACCATGATTACAATGGAGAGTTGACCTACAGTGTTGTTTGCAGGCAAGAAGATGTTCCCGCAGGGATCATAGAGTCATATCAACTGATATGCGGTGGTTTAGTACGAGGATTTAAGCGACTGGGGCTTAAAGCGGAATTCAAACCCGTTAACGATGTGCAGGTCAATGGTAAGAAGATTTCGGGCAGCGCTCAGACGCGCCAATGGGGCTCCGTACTTCAGCACGGTACCGTGCTCATCTCACCAGATGTGCGAAGGATGTTCGAGCTTTTGAAGGTAAGTCCAGAAAAGATATCGGACAAGTTCATCGCCTCCGTCTACGAGCGTGTGACCACGATCGAACGAGAACTCGGACAAAAGCCGACCTTCGAGGAAGTTAGGGATGCGATGAGTTCTGGCTTTGCCGAAACCTTTGACATCGAGCTAGCTGAGGGAGAACTTTCTAGGGAAGAACTCGAGCTGACGGCCCAGCTTAGGCCCAAATATGCTTCCGAGGAATGGTTGAGAAAGAGATGATTTGAGATTTGGGTTAATATGTTTTGAAGCAACGAGAATTAAGGAAGTGGTGGAACAGTTGTCGGGGAAGTCCTCAGTCCGTATGGCTGAAGGCAGAGAAAAAATAGGCCGAGTCCTCTGGGCCTGTTATCCACATCCAAGATTTCCTACGATTTCGATTACCGGAAATGTGTGTGCTCTGAGTTGCAAGCATTGCGAGGGGCGTTACCTACGGCACATGCTGCCCTGCACCACGCCTGAAGAGCTGCGCAGCACATGCCTCGCATTGGCCTCCGACGGCGCTAGAGGAGTTCTGCTGAGCGGCGGGTACAACAGCGAGGGCTATGTACCTTTCGAGCCATTTCTGGACGCGATCGCGTGGGTGAAGCGTGAAACGAAACTTTTCGTGAGTATCCATCCTGGTCTTATGCCTACATGGCTTACACACGAGCTTGGAAAGGTTGGCGTCGATATGGCAAACTTCGATCTGATCGGCGATGATGAGACGATAAGGCTCGTATTGGGCATAGATCGAAAGGTAAAGGACTACCGCAGGACGTTAAAGGCCTTGATCAATGAGATACCCTACGTTGCACCGCATATATGCGTGGGCCTGCATGCCGGTAAACTGAAAGGGGAGAGAAAGGCACTTGAAATGATCTCCGACCTAGACATCGCAACGCTCGTGTTTTTGATCCTTGTCCCCACACGGGGGACCAAGTTCGAGGATGTTAGCTCGCCCTCGCCCGAAGCCTTGGCGGAACTCATTGGGGAGGCTAGGTCCAAGTTTCCCCACATTCCGCTTGCATTGGGATGCATGCGACCGCGCAACGATCAAAGGGTTGAACTCGAACTCGCGGCTTTGCAATCGGGTATCGATCGCATAGAGATGCCAAGTAAACGGACAATTGAAACCGCTCGGGAGCAGGGACGTCTCGTGCGAAGGCTCGAAGCGTGTTGTGCCATTCCAACTGAATTATTGGAGGTGGCCAGTTGGTCGAGTACATAAGGGTCGCACTTGGTACCGGTATAGTGCTTGGCCTGTGGCGCGGGCAACTTGCCGCAGCGCCCACTACAGCGCATTTCTTAACGTATTATGAGGGGCGGTGCAACGCGAATTGTAAATTCTGTCCCCAAGCTAAAGGCTCCACAGCCGATCTCGGTATGCTCTCGCGGGTGGTTTGGCCGCGCTACAGTTTAGAGCGCGTGCTTCAAGCCTTAAAGTTCAACGGGCATAAATTTCGGCGCATATGCATTCAGGCGGTAAACTATCCAAACGTCGTCGATGATATCTGCGAGCTCGTTACACGTATGCGCGAAGCGCGCAAACTTCCGATATCCGTATCTTGTCAGCCTTTGACAAAATCTGATGTAGAAAGGCTCGCAGGCGTTGGGGTCGAACGAGTAAGTGTGGCGCTCGATGCTGCAACTTCTCAGATATTTAAACAAGTGAAAGGTGATTCAGTTTATAGCTGGGATGGGCACCTACGTGCCTTACGGGAAGCCCGCTCGGTTTTCGGTACTCGCGTCACAACTCACCTCATCGTCGGGCTGGGAGAAACGGAGCAAGAGATGATAAACGTGATACAATTTTGTCATGATCAAGGTATCACAGTTGCCCTTTTCGCGTTTACCCCAATAGCTGGCACCCCCTTGGAAAATAGACCTCAGCCGAACTTGACGAGCTACCGTAAGATACAACTCGCCCACTACTTAATAGCAAATGACATAAGTAGAGCAGATCAAATGAGTTTTGAGAACGGGTGCGTAGTAGATTTTGGTGTGCACAGCGATCTCTTGCTAGAAGCGATTGAATCGGGCGAACCTTTTTTGACGTCGGGTTGCCCAGGCTGCAATCGACCATTCTACAACGAATCGCCTAGGGGGCCTATTTACAACTATCCGAGGAAATTAACTCCACGGGAGAAGGAAGAAATTAAGAAACAACTCGGGATTTTGCAATCTCTTACCACCAACTTTTAAGTTTTGTGTGTAATTCCTAACTGTGAGGTGAGCGTATGAAAGTGGGTGAATACGAGGTGCCAGAAGGGCTATATTATAGCCGTGAGC
>JAWCKY010000003.1:0-15345 GCA_038851365.1 Hadarchaeales archaeon (SeqCode) | reverse complement strand
GGATGGAGAGCTAGCTCGAAAGGCGAGAGAAGCGGGTGTAGATCTCCTACTGACGCGGGATGACATCGATGAACTTCAAAAGAATCGCAAGCGTGCAAAGGAAATAGCAAACAATTACGACATCTTCTTGGCGCAGGCCGATCTGATGCCCTTGATAGGAAAGCAGCTTGGCCCGATATTGGGTCCTCGAGGAAAGATACCGAAACCCATACCTCCAACTGCTGACCCCGCGCCCTTTATCGAGCGAGGCAGGAGAACGGTGCGCCTGCGCACGCGCGAGCAACCGACGATACACGTACCGATAGGCTCCGAAACCATGAACGACGAACAGCTCGCCGATAACGCGCAGGCGGTGCTGGAGGTTTTAGAGCACAGGTTAGAGAGAGGCCTCCATCAAGTTGGCTCATTATATCTCAAGACGACGATGGGGAAGCCGGTAAAAATAGAGGTATAAGCTATGGCCGCGAAGGCGGAAGGGAAGGTCGCAGCTTGGAAGCAGGAAGTGCTAAGCGAATTGATCGAAATGTTCGATCGTTACCCCATCGTAGGCGTTTTAAGCATCGGGGGGCTTCCGGCTGCTCAATTTCAGAGGATAAGACAACAGCTCCATGGACAGGCTGAAATAGTGGTTTCTAAAAACACCTTATTGAAGTTGGCAATCGAGAAGGTCGCCGAGCAAAAGGACCCCAAGCTCCGGGAGCTGGTGAATTATTTTGAGGGGCCCTCTGCGCTGATATTCTCGCGGTTAAACCCATTCAAGCTGAGCAGGACGCTTCAGATGAACAAAATAAATGCTCCAGCTAAACCAGGTATGATATCGCCCCGAGATATCGTGATCCCCGCGGGCGAGACGGATTTTTCCCCGGGACCTATAGTTGGTGAACTCCAACGCGCAGGCATCAAGGCCAGGATTCAAGCAGGCAAGGTCGTCGTGCTGGAGGATGCCCACATCGCCAAGCAGGGAGACGTCATAACCAAGGAAGTCGCGGATGTTTTAGCGAAGCTTGGGATATATCCAATTGAGCTCTACCTAAAATTGCGAGCAGCATACGATTCCGGTACCATATTCCCGGGTGACGTGCTAGCCATTGACGAAACACAGGTGATGAACCAAATTCGGGACGCGTTCATAAACGCGGTAAACCTTTCCATCAACGTCAATTATCCGACCGACATCACCATCGGCGCCATATTGGCTAAAGCAAGCGCGGCGGCACACAACGTGGCGCTAAATGCCTGCCTACCCATCGCGGAGATTTTGCCGATATTGCTGACGCAGGCAAACGCGCGGATGCTATCCTTAGCAACCGCCATCCTCGCGAGGGATGCAAACGCGTTAGATGAGAGGCTTAAAGAGATGCTCGCCGCGTCGGGAGCGGAACCTAAAATAGAGGAGAAAAGAAAGGAAGAATCAAAAGAAGAGAAACCGAAGAAGGAAGAGATCACGGGTCTGGGAGCATTGTTTGGTTAACGGAGGTGTGCGAAGATGGAGTATGTATATGCTGCAATGGTGCTGCATGCAGCCGGCAAGAAAATCGATGAAAACAATTTATCAAAGGTCCTACAAGCAGCGGATATTCAGGTGAATGAGGCAAGGGTAAAGGCGTTGGTGGCAGCGCTTGAAGGAATAAACATAGATGAAGCCATAAAGAGCGCGGCTATGCCGTCGGTGGCGGCGGCGCCGGCTGCGGCGCCTGCAGCGAAGGCCGAGAAGAAGGAAGAGAAGAAGGCAGAGGAGGAAAAGAAGGAAGAGGAAGCACTGGCCGGTCTTAGTGCCCTGTTCGGCTAATTTTGTCCCCCTCCATCTGCCGGTCTGATGCGCGCCAAACCTGTTGGAAATAGGTTTAAATAGCCCCTTTAAGAGAGATTTGCCCGCTAAATGGAGGTTAGAAATGGCAGAAGCGAAGTATCCTTGGAAGGATAAATTCGGTGACTACGCCCTAGTTCCAGTCCCACCCGGCGAAAGAAGATCTATGATGAGTTGCTTCTTGATCTTCACAGGAGTGCTGGCCTGCATCGCGGCCATCATGGGTGGAGGAGCTCTTGGCACGATGTTCAACTTCAGGGATCTGATCATAGTCTCCGTGGTTGGCTGCGCTATACTAGCGGTCATAGGTGGGCTCACCGCCGGCATAGGCGCAATCAGCGGCTGCTCGACCTACGTAAACATGAGGTTCCCATACGGCAGGATCGGAGCATGGATCTTCGGGACGATAATCGCCGGCATATCTTGTGGTATAGGATGGTTCGCCGTGCAAACTTGGTTCTTCGGGATATTCGTAAATGCGATAGCTCCCAAGATCTTCCTCTCGGAGATCTGGGTGGCGGCGATATGGGGAGGGTTCTTCATGATACTAACGGCAGTCATAGGCTACAGAGGTCTAGCGGTTCTGAGCTACCTAACGGTCCCGATGTTCATGTTACTAGCGGGAATAGGCTTCATGGTTGCGATAGGTGAATCCGCCGGGGGGTTCTCCGGCCTCCTCGAGATCGCGCCGTCCAACCCGGCTTCCTTCGTTGCAGGGGTGACGGCCGTCGTTGGCATGTACATCGCGGGTGCCACCATAACGCAGGACATGACTAGGTATACCGCGAAGCCTAGAGATGGGGCTATCGCCTGGATTGTACAGGTCATGATCCTGATGCCCTACCTGCTAGTGGGGGCAGGCGCGATGGTATTGGCTACGGGAGAAGCCAACATAGCCGCGGCCATGGTAGCGATCGGATTAGGCTTGGGGGCATTCCTCCTCGTGTTCTTCGGTCAATGGACGACCAACGACAATAACCTCTACAGCGGCGCCCTATCCATCAACACCTACGTCCCGGTCAAGAAATGGGTGTTGACCGTGACTTTGGGCATCATCGGAATAGCCCTAGCCGTTTACTGGGGGCTCGCTGCAGGGGCTGGCATGCAGCCATTCATAGATTTCATATCCACGCTTGGGAGGGTGCTGCCGCCGATAGCTGGGGGGTTGATAGCGGACTTCTACGTTTACAGGTGGTACAAGGGAGAGAAGCTTTCGGAGAGATACAAGGTCAAGCCTGGCATGGTGATACCTGAGCTAAACTGGGTTGGTATCATCGCGGTGGTGGTCGGTGCCGTGGTCGGGGGCTATCTGATCACCTGGGGGATTCCGGCCCTCAACGCCCTCCTGCTAGGGTTCGTGGTTTACCTAATACTGGCGATCCCATGCGATAAAGCGGGCATACCAATAACCATCGGCAAACACGCCCTGCCGGAGACAGGGATTTGAGGGGATAAGCATGGACTTCAAAAAATATTCGAGCTGGATGGTTTGCTTGTTCGCAGCGCTAGGGATAGTGCTCCTAGCGATTGGCATCGTCGTAAGGGGGGACAACCTCTACACAGGCATAACTTATGTGGTAGTAGGTATATTTCAGCTACTGATCGCCCTCTCAGCGATTCCGCGGCTCCGCGGAAAAGACGGTGCGGCGATGGGCAATGTGGTCGTCCAACATAACTGGTGGATCCTCTCAGTAGGCATAGCCGGTTTGGCCGTTTTCCCCTCTCAGTTCTTCTCCTTACCGTCAGCGGGCTTGGTGTACCTAGCCGTGGCGATCTCCGCTATCTGGGTTATCTTGGGCGCTATCAACGTCTACTTAGCTGTGAAGAGGACTGGGGCTAGGCTAGCCGTATAAGTCAGTCCCTACACGAGCCATTTTCCATTTTTTATTATTTCTTTACCTTCCAAGATTAGGGTGGGCTCTTTTATCAACCCATCTAGATGAATGCCCACCTTCACTGTTCCACCTATCGTGCTGTTGTCACCGAGGGCGATATGAACGGTGCCGAAAACCTTCTCGTCCTCCAGCACGTTGCCGACTATCCTCGCCCCAAAATTGCACCCGACGCCTATTTCGGCGATGTTGTAGGCCTCCCTTCCGGCCGGCTCGAGTAGTTTCCGGAGCTTATCGGCCTCAGCCCCAGTTATGCTGACGGCATATCCGTTCTTTACGTCCACCCTTATCGGTTCGCTCAGCACGCCTACGCCGGCCATTGAACCATCAAAAACTATGGTACCGTTCGCCGTCCCCTCGACGGGCGCGATGAAGACCTCCCCTGCAGGCAAATTACCGAAGTCGCCTCTGTTGTGGAGCATGCCGGTGTCCATCAGCGTGTTCCTGCCCTCGATGGACGCGGTCAAATCCGTTCCGAGGGGAGATGTAACCCTGATGACCTTTGCGCCCCGAAAGGCCGCGTTCATCCTCTCGCAGTATTCCTTTACCTTGCCGTAGTCTATGCCCATCGTCTCGACGAACATCTCCTCGGTTATCCCCGGCATCGTCGCCCCCCGAGCTCCGGCCGCAGTCGCGTTTTTCCTCGCTTGGGTATGCGTCAAGCTGAACTTGGTGGGGGCCACGAAGGCATCGACTCGCGCCCACATCTCAGCAATGGGCTTAGGTGGCTCCTCCCCATGTCTAGATCTAGGTTTCATCACCACGACCAGGGCTTCCGCCCCAGCCCCCAAGCCCGCCTCGAAGATCGCCTTGCCGATGGGCTCCTTTTCGGTATCCGTTATCACTAGAAAGGTTTCCCCTGGCCTAACGTTGAGGCAAGCCTTGACGACCGCCTCCGCCGCAGATTTTAAGCTCAAGCTGCCTACCTCTGTAGCTTTTCTAGCGGTATGTAGTTCCCCTTGTATCCAATTTTCTCAAGGATTGGCCGCCATGGCTCGAAGCACTTGGGATTTTTCCTCCACTTTTCAGATGCCGGCATCGCGATCACGCTTATTTTCATCCCCTCTTTGGTGTCGGCGTTCGTCAGTGGGCTCCCATCGAGCGTCATCAGCGCTATGAGATCTGGGACCATCGCGGCTGGCTCTCCCTCCGCTTTCCAAGCTATCATGTTCTCGTTCTTGAAGTCGACGATGAGCTTCTTGCCCTCATATCCATTCGAGCCCCTTATCGTCGTCCTCCCGAAATCGAACCCAGCTATCGTTTTCGTCTCTATTTTTTCGATCTTACCCCTTATCAGCTCGTAACCTTTTACTACATCGAGCACTTCCTTGACCGGGTCCTTGCGCTTCTTCTTCGCCTCCCTTATGACTCTACCTATCGACCTGGACCTAGCCACCACATTGGGTTCCAAGCAGGTCTTGATCTGGTGCCCTGTGACCACCCAAGTCCCTAGCCCAGACAGCATGCCAAACGCCACGGTCACGCCCCTCGCGACGTTTTCGCACATAGGAGCATCCATTGGGTCTTTCGTCCACCCGATGACGATGTTTCCGTTTCTGTCCGCTAGTACGAACGGCGAGGTCGGGATGCCGTAGATGTAATAGAGTGTGGTCTCCAAGTCCGGCACGGCCCTGCCCCCCGTGCCGTCCGCATCGACTATCGTCAATTTCTTTGCCGCGGCGACATACATGGGCGTGATGGTGTTAAAGCCGCCGGTCTCTCCAGGCATGATATATTTGAAACCGACCCCCAACCATCCGTACAACCTTTGCAATCCCTCGAAGGCATAGATGGCCTCGGGTCCAAAGCCCTTTTCCTTCAGAGCCACGGGGCTACCCATACCCGCTATCATCGCCACTTGGTCGTTGTCGGATATCTCCTCTGGGCTGACGATCGTGAGCTCCTTTGTCAACTTGCTTATCTCCTCCACCAACTTCAGTCCGTTCTCTGGAGAACCGCCTCCGCCCGAACCCAAGAAAGTCGCTCCGACTACTATGTCCTTCAAATCGTTCACGGTAATCTTTTCCATAACTCACCCCCCATTGTATCGCGCTCCCCCATCTTATTAAAGTCTTGCGCCGCGTGCTTCATCTCTTTGGGTTTTGGGAAGGCTTTTATCCGTGCTGAAGCATTTGCCCTTTAGGGAGAACGTTGAAGGACATCTATCGAGCCGCCCTCTTCGAGGATGAGGGCTTTGAGCGCAAGCGCTGCACGGCATGCGGGCGCACCTTTTGGACCTTGGACGCGAGTAGGGAAACGTGCGGCGACACGCCCTGCGATGAGTACACTTTCATAGGTAACCCCCCGATCCGAAAGCGATATAGCCTGTTTGAGATGGAGGACACGTTTCTGAGATTTTTCGAGAAGCGCGGCCACACGATCATCGATCGCTATCCGGTGGTCGCTAGATGGCGAGATGACATCTTTCTGACAATAGCTTCCATCGCAAACTTTCAACCTTGGGTGACGAGCGGCCAGGTGCCTCCGCCCGCGAACCCTCTCGTCATCAGCCAGCCTAGCATCAGGCTAAAGGACATCGATAACGTTGGGCGTTCTGGGAGGCACTTCACCCTCTTCTTCATGGGGGGCCACCACGCCTTCAACTCTCGCCGAAGGCGAGTTTATTGGACGGACGAGACGGTGGCACTTTGCCACGAGTTTTTGACGCGGGAGCTGGGCGTTCCGCCAACAGACATCTCCTACATCCAAGATTTTTGGGAGGGAGGGGGCAACGCGGGCGAGGATTTTGAGGTAAACGTGCGTGGGCTTGAGGTTGCGACACTTGTGTTCATGCACTACGCCTCCAAGGACGGAAAATACGAGCCGCTGCCCCTAAACGTCGTCGACACGGGCTACGGCATGGAGCGCCTGACCTGGGCATCCCAGGGCACTGCCTCGAGCTACGAGGCGATCTTCGGACCAATCGTGAGAAAACTGCGCCGAATGGCGGGCGTGGAGATGCCGCCCGGTGATGTGCTGCGGGAACACTCAAAGTTGGCAGGCATGATAGACATAGAGACGGGCCGCGATCTGCTTGCGCTCCGAAAAAAGGTATCGGCTCGCACTGGCCTAAGCGTGGACGAACTAAATCGCCTGATGGGCCCGCTGGAAGCGATCTACGCGATAGCGGACCACCTCCGCTGCCTAGCCTTTATGTTCGGCGATGGGATAACGCCAAGTAATGTGAAGGAGGGCTACTTGGCGAGGCTCGTCCTCCGCCGCACGCTACGCCTCATGCGCGAGATCCAGCTCCAAAAGCCATTGGCCGAGCTGATGGAGCTGGAGATAAAGCATCTCGCACCCAGATTTCCCGAGCTTAAGGAGCGGGAGGACTACATACTCGAAGTGGTGGAGCTGGAGGAGAAGCGATACCTCGATGCGATCTCACGGGGTGAGAGGTTAGTCAAGAGGCTGGTGGACGTCCTCCGGGCTGAGGGAGGGCGATTGCCGGTGGAGAAGCTGATCGAACTCTACGACAGCCATGGCCTGCCCCCGGAAGTGGTGAAGGAGATAGCCATGAAGGGGGGCGTCCTGGCAGAGGTGCCAGAGGACTTCTATATCCGCGTGGCCAAGGTCCACAGCCAACCCGAGCGCGTGTCGACGGGCGCCCCACCCATAAGCCGAAAGGAGCTCCGGGACATCCCCCCGACGAAGACATTATACTACGAAAAACCCTACGCGCGTGAGTTCGAGGCTAGAGTGCTCAAGAGCTTTGATGGCTATATCGTGCTGGATCGAACGGCGTTTTACCCCGAGGGCGGAGGGCAGCCGGCCGACGTCGGCGAGATTATCGGCGGCAGGGGTGCGGCGAAGGTCATCAACGTGGAGAAGGTCGATGGAGTCGTCATCCATCACGTAAGGCCCAACCTCTTCAAGGCTGGGCAGAAGGTGAAGGGCAGGATCGACTGGGTTAGGAGGAGCTCCCTGATGCGCCATCATACCGCTACCCACATCTTGCTCGGCGCCGCGCGCCGCGTGCTCGGCGGCCACGTCTGGCAACACGGCGTGCAAAAGGGGGTGGACCGTACGAGGTTAGACATCTCGCACTTCAGGCGCATCGAGCCACAAGAGCTACAAGAAATCGAGCGATTGGCAAACCAAGTGGTGATGGAAAATAGACCAGTGAATGTGAGCTGGATGGATCGAAATGAGGCTGAACGAAGATATGGCTTTGACCTCTACCAAGGGGGCGTGGTGCCAGGCAAACAAATACGTGTGGTCGATATAGAGGGCTGGAATACCCAAGCCTGCGCGGGCACCCATTGCTCGCGAACTGGGGAGGTCGGGTTCATAAAAATAGTACACGCAGAGAGGATTCAAGACGGCGTAGAACGGCTCGAGTTCGCGGCTGGAGAAGCGGCGCTGGATTTCGTGCAAAAATGGGAGAGGCAACTATCCGAAGCGGCGGGGATCCTACGGTCGCCACCAGAACAAATAGCCGCCGCCGCCAAACAACTTTTCGACCAATGGAAGTCGACACAGAAGGAGGTGGCGGAGCTCAGAGAACGGCTGGCGAAAATGCGCCTAAAGGGACTCTTGGAAAAGGCCGAGGAGGTTGAAGGGCTAAAGGTGATCTGCGAGGAGATAGAGGGAGCCAACGTGGATGACCTCATCCAGACCGCTAGCGCGTTAACTAAGGAGGACAGCTCCGTGGTGGCGGCGCTTGGGGCACGCGATGAGGTGGCTAGGTTCGTCATAATGGCGGGGAGGGATGCCCTCAAGATGGGCGTGGATTGCGGCAGGATGGCCTCAGCGGTAGCAAGAATGCTGGGTGGAGGGGGAGGAGGGAAGCCCGAGATGGGGCAGGGAGGGGGCCCCCAAGTTGAGAAGCTAGGCGCTGCGCTGGCCGCGGTCGTCGAACTTTGCAAGAGGCGATCATGAGGTGACGTGACCATGCCGAACTGGCAGGAGATAGAGGCCAAGTGGCAAAGAGCTTGGCGCGAGGCGAGACTTTTCGAGGCCAACCCCGACGGAAGACCGAAGTTCTACCTCACCGTCGCATACCCTTACGTTTCAGGCCCGATGCACATAGGCCATGGGCGCACCTACACCGTGCCCGATGTCATCGCGCGTTTCAAGCGAATGCGAGGCTACAACGTGCTCTTTCCGATGGCCTACCACTTCACGGGCACTCCAATCGTCGGGGCCGCCAAACGCGTGGCCCGCCGCGAGCCAGGATTCGTAAAGGTGCTGGTCGAGCGCTACGGTGTCGCTAAGGATGAGCTCACGAAGTTTGAAGACCCGCGCTACTTCGCCAATTACTTCGCGCGCGTGAGCGACTTGAGCTATCGCAAGGGCATGGAGTGGCTTGGCTATTCCATAGATTGGCGCCGAGAGTTCACCACGGTTGACCCCCACTACAGCAAGTTCATCACTTGGCAGTACCACAAGTTGATGGAGGCCGGACTAATAGTGAAAGGAGCGCACCCGGTGAAGTGGTGCCCGGGCTGCGGCAATCCGGTGACCGATCACGACCTACTGGAGGGGGAGGGAGTAGGCATCCTCGAGTTCACGCTCCTCAAGTATCGTTTAGGCGAATACGTGCTACCAGCCGCTACCCTAAGGCCGGAAACTATATTCGGCGTCACAAACCTGTGGCTTAACCCGGATGTGGAATACGTTGTAGCCGAGGTCGACGGCGAGAAGTGGGTGCTCAGCCCTCAGGCCGTGGAAAAACTGAAGAATCAAGGATACAAGTTGGGCGAGGTCACCCGCTTGCAGGAGCGATTGATCGGGAAGGAGGTTGAGGTCCCGCTCACCTACAAGCCCGTGCCCATCTTGCCCGCGAGGTTCGTGGACCCGGACAACGCGACGGGGGTGGTCGGATCCGTCCCCGCCCATGCACCATACGACTACGTCGCCCTGCTGGAGCTGCAGCAAAGCCCCGACGAGCTCAAGAACTACAACTTGGACCCGGCGATGGTGCAAGCATTGCAACCGATCTCACTAATCGAGCTCTCAGGTTTCGGGGAGGCTCCAGCGGTGGAGATCGTCAAATCCATGGGCATAAAATCGCAGACCGATCCACGCCTAGAAGAGGCCACGGCCGAGATCTACAGGAACGAGTTCGCGAAGGGTATCATGAGGGATTGGGTCCCAGACTACGGGGGTATGCCGGTATCTAGGGCGAAGGTCGCAGTTCGCGACGACCTGCTCGCAAGGGGGGAGGCAGCGAGGATGTACGAATTTTCGGCCAAGCCCGTGATCTGCAGGTGCGGCACCAAATGCGTGGTGAAGGTCGTCGAGGATCAATGGTTCTTGAACTATGCGGACGAGGGCTGGAAAGAAAAGGCGCGCGAGTGTTTGGCGCGCATGCACTTGGTGCCCCCCGAGACCAGAGCACAGTTCGAGCACGTCATCGAGTGGCTTCGCGAGTGGCCGTGCACTAGGAGTATAGGCATGGGGACGCCCGCGCCCTGGGATCAGAAGTGGATAATTGAATCGTTGAGCGACTCGACCATCTACATGGCCTATTATACTATTGCTCACATCATCAAATCGATCGACCCGGCTAAACTAACGGACGAGGTCTTCGACTACGTCTTCCTCGGCAAGGGTGATCCGGGGGAGATCTCAGAGTCCAGGGGCATAGATCGCGAGCTACTCGAAAACATGCGCCGCGAGTTCGAATACTGGTATCCGCTCGACTATCGCATGTCGGCAAACGAGCTCATACCCAATCACCTCACTTTCCACATCTTCCATCATGTGATGATCTTCCCGCTCGAGCTTTGCCCGAGGGGAATAGTGTCTTTTGGCATGGCGGTGCTGGAGGGCCAAAAGATGTCGTCGTCCAGGGGCAACATAGTCGCCATCAACGAGGCCGTCAGAAAATATGGAGCCGACGCGGTGCGCCTCTACCTGATGTCCACCGTTGAGCCCTGGCAGGATTTCGATTGGCGTGCCCACGAAGCTGAGGCCATGGTCAAGAACCTAGAAAGGTTCTACGCGCTCGCGGAGGAGATAATCGCGCTGCCCGACGTCGAGCCCAAATCCCTTACGCTACCCGACAGATGGATGCTCAGCAGGCTGCAGGAACACGTCGAGGCGACGACGAAGGCGCTTGAAGCTTTCGAGACGCGCAGGGCGGTCCAACATGCCTTCTTCCTGTTGATGAACGACTTGCATAGATACATGAAGCGCGCCCAGCAAACGGATTCGCGCGCGTATGTGCTGAAGCGAGTGCTCGACGTCTGGCTTCGCCTGCTCGCTCCCTTTGCCCCGCACGTTTGCGAGGAGCTTTGGCACAAGATGGGCCGCCCCGGTTTCGTCTCTGTCGCCGAGTGGCCAGCCGTCGATGAGAGGTTCGTCGATAAAGAGGCGGAATTCATCGAGGACTACATCACGCGGGTGGTGGATGACATCGCCGAAATCCTGCGCGTGATCGGGACCGAAAAGCCAGGCAGGATTTGCCTCTACGTCGCACAGGAATGGAAGCAACAGGTCTACCGCATGGCCCTTGAACGGGCAATGGCTGGAAAGCTGGAGGTGGGGGACCTCATCAGGACAGCGCTGAGGGAACTCGAGCTTAAACCTCCGGCATCCGATTTGGCCAGCTATGCGCAGCTCGTGGCCAAGGAACTCAGGACCACCTCGAGCGACCGGCTTAAGATATTGAGCAGCGTAGAAATCGACGAGCTTCAGGTGCTGCGGGAGGCCGCCGACTTCATCGGAAAACAGTTTGGCGCCAGCGAGGTGAGCGTCTTTAGTGCCGATGATTCTGCTCGTTACGATCCAAAGGGACGCTCAAAGCTAGCGGCGCCCATGAGGCCAGCCATTTTCGTGGAATGAACATGCTTTCGCGGGAGTTGAAGCGAGCGATCAAGGATTTGAGGTATCTGCTCAACCGAGGATATCCTAGGGAGTCCGCCGTGAGCTTCGTGAGCAATCACTACCGTCTCCCCTTAAGCCAGCGCCATTTGCTGACGAGATGCGTGTTCTCGGATGCCGAGGCGGCGGCCAATCGAGCTAAAGCCGTCGATATGGCTAGCGTGCGGGGGAAGAGCTTAGGGGTAGACGGATACAACGTGCTGATAACCGTGGAGAGCATCCTAACAGGCAAACCCATCGTAATGTGCGACGACGGCTACGTGCGTGACCTGCGCGCAATCTTCGGCAAATACCGAAAATCCCCCGCCACGTCCAAGGCTCTGAAGACGGTGCTCATGACGGTTTCCGAAGCGAGGCCTAGCGAGGTCTACATACTGTTCGACGGCCAAGTGAGCAGAAGCGGCGAGCTTGCCGCGGAGGTGAGGGGGCTGCTCGAGAGGACCGGTTTGGAGGGGAGTGCGAAGGCCGTGAAGGGAGTCGATTTTCAACTTCGAGGATTCGACGTTGCCGCCAGCAGCGATCGTGCGGTAATCGAGCGCGCAAGGTCCATCTGGGATATCCCGGGCGAGATATTGAAGCGCAAGAAGGCGAGGGTTATTGACCTTATGGCTGTTTAGTCGTGCGGGAAGATCTTAAGCTTTTGAGCATTTCCCCCAATCTTCGGAAATCGTCCTGCAATTCTAGCTTAGTTCTACCGCTGTAGATGCCGGCTGCAGGGTGATAGGTTAGGAAAAGCTTGAAGTCCACCCCCGCATAGCTGCAGTCGACCAGCGTCCCATGCTCCCTGCTCATCGTCACCGGCCTGCCCAATAGCTCG
The DNA here is from genome assembly GCA_038851365.1 of Hadarchaeales archaeon (SeqCode). Lineage (GTDB taxonomy): Archaea > Hadarchaeota > Hadarchaeia > Hadarchaeales > Hadarchaeaceae > CAKZTQ01. The sequence continues at coordinate 2,999 of JAWCKY010000003.1, read as the reverse complement.
CCGGCCGCTATCCTACCCAAGGCTACGACGAGCTTCGGCCTTATCGCTGAGATCTGCCCCTGCAGGAAAGGCCTACACGCTGCTATTTCCTCCTCGGTTGGGTCTCGGTTGCCCGGCGGCCTAGCCTTGACCACGTTGGTGATGTAGACCTCCTCCCGCTTCAGCCCAGCCTCCTGCAAGAGCGCGTTGAGGTTTTTACCAGCTGCGCCGACGAAGGGAACACCAGCTTGATCCTCCCAGAAGCCTGGGGCCTCCCCGATCAACATCACCTCTGCGCTCGCCGGCCCGACGCCGAATACCAAATTCGTCCGAGTCTTGCACAACTCGCATCGGCTACACTTCTGAGCCTTGGACCTCAACTCCTCCAAGATATCCGTAGGATCTCGCCTCATTCGATCGCCGCCCTGAAGCGTTCGAGCATGAAAAGACTTCACTCGCCCATCAGGAAAATTGCCAGCCTCCGCCTCCGAGGCCCATCTTGCTCTATCACCAAGATGTTCTGCCAAGTGCCCCGCACGATGGAGCCGTCGACGATGGGCAATACCGCGGATGAGCCCAAGAGCACCGACTTCAAGTGCGCGTGAGCGTTGGTGTCGATGCGATCGTGCTGATACTTTCCCTTCACGGGGATGAGGTTGTCGAGCTTCTCGAGAATGTCCTGCTTCAGTCCCTCTTCGCCCTCGTTCATCGCAAGCGCCGCGGTGGCGTGGGGTAGCTGCAGCACCAATATGCCATTCCTGATGCCGGATTCCCTCGTCGCGTGTATCACCTGCTGGGTTAGATCCACCACCTCGCGCTGCTTGTTGGTCGAGAACGCTATTTCCTTATACCAAGTCTTCATCCCGCCACCAGCCAAAGATATCGCGTTCGACCTTTAAAGCGATGGGCCCATGGGCTAAACAACGGCTCTGAAGTTGCTTATAAAGTCGTAGGCTAAAGGATGCATCGGCTGCTTGAGTGAGCGATATGAGGGTGCTCGTAACCGGCGGAGCGGGTTTCATAGGCTCACACGTGGTCGACGCGCTCGTAGCCCAAGGCCATAGCGTCGTGGTATTGGACAACTTGTCCACGGGGAACAAAGATAACATCAGGACTCATTTGGCAAATCCAGATTTTCGATTTATAAAAGGGGACATCAGGGATGAAAAAACCGTGGAGAGATCCCTCTCGGGCGTGGAAGCTGTGGTGCACGAGGCAGCGATCGTCAGCATGCAACGCTCCATCGCGGCCCCGCGCCTGACTCGAAAGGTCAATGTCGACGGGACGCTCTCGCTGCTCGAGGCGAGCCTAAGAGCTGGGGTCAAGCGCTTCGTATATGCGAGCAGCTGCGCGGTCTACGGCGACCAAGCTCGCTTACCCATTAGTGAGGATGCCCCGCTCAACCCCCTCTCACCCTACGCCGAGAGCAAGGTCAAGGCCGAGGAGTTGTGCATGGGCTACTTTCGGTCGCATGGGCTTCGAACCGTCTGCCTGCGCTACTTCAACGTCTATGGACCCCGGCAAGCGATGGGGCAATACGCTGGCGTGATGGTCAAGTTTTTCGAGCGCCTCCGCCACGGCAGGCCGCCGATCATCTATGGCGACGGCGAACAAACTAGGGACTTCGTCCACGTGCGGGACGTGGTGGACGCCACGCTCCGTGCCTTAACGAGCCGACGCGCACCGGGTGAGATCTTCAACGTGGGCACGGGTAGAGCGACGTCGATAAACGAACTATGCAAGGTCTTCCTGCGGGAGATGGACAGACCGGAGCTTAAGCCCATTTACCGCCCCGCCAAGATAGGCGATATCAGACGAAGCCAAGCCGACGTATCGAAGGCCAAGAAGTTGCTGGGCTATAGACCAAGGGTACGGCTGGAGCTGGGGATCAAGGAGTTGATACGCGAGTGGTCTGCTAAAGCTTGTACCCAATCCTCCTGAGGAACTCCTTGCGTTCCGCCTCCTCCTTCGGTCCCTCGATGCCCTTGCTCCTGAAGCCGTCGACTACGCCCAGTATGCCCCTCCCCTGTTCGGTCTCCGCGATGATGACCTCGACGGGATTCGCGGTAGCGCAGAAGATGGAGCAAACCTCGGGCACATGTTTGATGGCGTTCAGCACGTTTATCGGGTAGGCGTCCCGGATGAATATCAGGAAGCAGTGCCCGCACGCTAGCTCGAGGGCCTTTTCGCTCGCCAACCTCTCGAGCTCTGGATCGTTCCCGCTATGGCGGACGAGGCATGGGCCGGAGGACTCGCAGAAGCCTATGCCGAACTTTACGCCGGGCACCGAATTCACGAGGCACTCGTGTAGGTCCTCGACCGTCTTTATGAAATGCGCGGAGCCCAGGATGAGGTTACATCCCTCGGGGGCCAAAATCTTAATTACCTCGAACTTCATCCCATCACCTACATTTTGCATCGTTCTCTCCGCGCTTAAGATGTTACCCCACCAGCTTAAACCCGAAAGGGGTAGCTATTATTGGCGCGAGGGGTGCCCATGGCGACTTGGATCGTGATGCCGGCGTACAACGAGGAGCGAAGCATAGGGCGGGTGATAGATGCCCTGCGAGCAGAGGGCTGGACAAACATAATAGTGGTCGACGACGGCTCTAGGGATCGCACGGCCGAAATCGCTCGCTCGAAGGGTGCGGTGGTCGTAAGCCACCCCAAAAACATGGGGCTGGGAGCAGCGCTCAGAACTGGCCTGCGGGAGGCGCTCGAACGCGGCGCGGACAGCGCGGTCACCTTCGACGCCGACGGGCAGCATGACCCTAAGGCGATAAGGGAGCTCATAGCCGCGCTCGACGAGGCGGATGTCGTCATCGGCGTGAGGAGGCATTTTGGCATCCCGCTACACAAGCGCTTGGGCAACTTCGCTCTGGACTTCGTCACATATCTATTCTCGGGTGTGCTTACCGACTCGCAATCCGGCTCTAGGGCCTTCAATAGGCGAGCGCTCGAGGCGATCCGCATCCGGAGCAACCGCTACGAGGTTTCATCGGAGATCATCATCCAAGCTA
>JAWCKY010000002.1:0-20367 GCA_038851365.1 Hadarchaeales archaeon (SeqCode) | reverse complement strand
GCTTTACGGGATCAAGACGAACGTGAGGACCGAGCTACTCGTTGAGACCTCGGAGCTGGTCGAGCGCCTGACGGGCATAACGGTACCGCCCAACAAGGCGATCGTGGGGGATAACGCGTTCGCTCATGTCTCCGGCATCCATGCCCACGGCGTGCTCGAGTTTCCGGGCACGTATGAGCCCATCTCCCCTGAGCTCGTGGGGCACCACCGCCGCATAGAGCTGGGCAAGCTCACGGGCAGGCACTCCGTCGAGAAGCAGCTCAGGGACCTCGGCGTGCGCGTGACCAAGAAACAGCTAGCTGAGATCACCAAGCGCGTCAAGGACCTCGGGGACAAGGGCAAGGTGATAACCGACCTCGACCTCCGCGCCATAGCGGAGAGCGTGCTCGGCACCTTACCGCCGGAAGAGAAGGTGGTCGAGCTCAAGGAGGCGACAGTGCTTACGGGCAGTACGGTGACGCCGACCGCGTCCGTGAGGGTCCTCGTTAGGGGACAGGAGCGCATGGGCTCCGCCACCGGCGTTGGGCCCGTCGACGCTGCGATCAACGCTATACGCAACGTGATGCAGGAAATCTCCAAGCTCAGGCTTAAGGAGTACCACCTCGACGCGATCACCGGCGGAAGCGATGCGTTGGCGGAGGTCACGGTGAAGCTGGAGGACGAGGAGGGCAACCTCTACATAGCCAAGGGCGTGCGGGAGGATGTGGTCATAGCCAGCGTCGAGGCGATGATCAATGGCATCAACCGCTACTTCGCGGGGCGGAAGTAGGAGGAGGGGGTTTGGAGAAACGGGAGCAAAAGGCGGAGGGGAGGGAAAAGTTCCCCGTGCTTCGGCTGAGCGTGCCCAAGGATGGGGGCTACCAGGACTTCGAGATACCCATCAAGGCTAGGCTGACGATGTTCTTGCCCAAGGGCAGCCACATCCAAGCTAGGGAGAAGTTTATCGAGTACGTGCGAATTCCGATCGACGAGAGACGGAGCGTTTTCATAAACTTCGGGAGCAAAGGGAAGCTAGGTTTCTACGCCTCTGTCAGGGTACATGAACGGGAAAAGACGTAGCCGCTGGCCTCCATTAAATCATTGACACTGACCGCTCGCGATCGAGATTATATGCAATCGCCGTCGCAGTCGTCGGATGCACGGCCAGCGCCTTGGTTTTAAGAAGCGATCGCCAAGAGAGAGGTCGTAGCGAAAATAAATACGTGCAAACTGATGCTAAAGGGAACGTCGAGATCACATCTCCCTTATCTTTTCCGCCACCGCATCGCCGACATCGGAGGTGCTCGATCTCCCGCCCAAGTCGTAGGTCCTGACCTTGCCCTCCTTTAAAACCTCGATCACCGCTTGCTCAACCTTCCTCGCCGCTTCGGCTTCGCCTAGGTGCTCGAGCATCATTTGGCCAGCTAAAATTGTCGCCAGCGGGTTGGCCACGTTCTTGCCCGCGTGTTTCGGCGCGGAGCCATGGATGGGCTCGAACATGCTCACACCTTCAGGGTTGATGTTACCCCCCGGCGCCAGCCCCAGGCCGCCCTGTAACATCGCGCCCAAGTCGGTTAGGATATCACCGAACATGTTGGGCGTCACCACGACTTGGTACCACTCCGGATTTTTCACGAACCACATGGCCACGGCGTCGACGAAGGAGAACTCCGTTTCGATGTCGGGGTACTCCTTCGCCACCCGCTCGAAGACCTCGCGCCAAAGGCTGTAGACGTGCGTGAGGACGTTTGCCTTGTCCACGGAAGTCACGCGTCGCTTGCCCTTTGCCCTAGCCAGCTCGAAGGCATACCGTATCACCCGCTCTGCGCCTTTGCGGCTTATCACGCCTATTTGGTACGCGATCTCGTCGCGGTCGACGTCAATGTCTAAGCCGAACTTCACCTCGTAGATCGAGCGCAAGACCTCCAGCTCCGCGCGAGACCTCCCGCTGGTTCGGCCACCTATGGCCACGTAGAAGTCCTCGGTGTTCTCCCTTACGACGTAGAAGTTGATGTGCTCGGGACCCTTGCCGACGAGAGGACATGGAACGCCGGGATAGAGCTTGACGGGGCGAAGGTTAACGTACTGCTCGAAGTGGAAGCGCAGCCTCAACAAGATCCCCTGCTCCAGCACTCCCGTCGGCACCCTCGGGTCGCCAAGCGCTCCTAAGTAGATCGCGTCCATCTTCTCGAGCTGTTTTAGCCCTTCTTCGGGCACCAGCTCGCCCGTCTTAAGGTAGTGCTCCGCGCCGTACGGAAAATCCACGAATTCAAAGCTCAGCCCAGGCGTCGAGTCCTCAACCGCGCGCAGGACCTTGACTCCTTCGCGGATGACTTCGGGCCCGATGCCATCGCCTGGTATGACGGCGATTCTGTACATTCCATCACCGAGCGGATTGCTTTTTTATCCCCAGTGCTCTTAAGCTTACACGTTTGAGGCATTTCCGATGAAGGCGGAAGAAAAGCTGAGGTTGAACAATAGGTTGACCTACTTGGCCACCGTCGTCCTCACCGCTTACTTCTTTCTTGTCTTCTTCTTCCTGATGCTGCCCAAGTTACCCCAAACCCCCTTCGAGCTAGGGGAGTGGAGGGTAGCGATCACCTCCTGGAACTTGGGGGGTTCGACGATGTTCACGCTGGTGTTCAGGATCCAGCTCCTGCGGGGGGCCTTGGATAGACTCAGCAACAGGAAGAGGAGGATGAACGTGACCCCGTGGGTATGGTTTTGGTTTGTGGGCTTAACGGTGGTAGGCTTTTTGAGCTCGGTCACCGTAGTCTACAGCTATCTCTCACCCGGCATCTTCACGTCACAAAAGGTCACGTTCCTCCAGAATTTTCTAACTTGGCTTTCGCTCGTGCTCTGGGTGACGCTTGTAGCCTTGTCGATCTCCCTCCTGAACGAGTGTCGCAAATGCTCGAGCGGGATCGAGGAGATCAAGACGGCATTAAGGGTTCATAGATGGTTGCTGGGGCCATCGACCGTGGCCTTCTTCCTATTCTCGGTGGTCGTGGCTCCTACTTCCTTCTTCTTCATTTGATGATCTGGGGCCTCCCTGTCGAGGATTTGCTTAAGGTAGGGGAGCATGCCCCCAGCTCGAAGTATCCTCATGACGAAGTCTGGCATCGGTTGGAACCTGAACGTTTTACCCGTCGTCAGGTTGCGCACTTCGCCGGCCTCGAGGTCGACTTCGACGCTATCGCCCGACTTGAAGCCCTTCTTAACTCCCTTGCAGACCACGGCCGGCAGCCCTTGGTTTATGGCATTTCGATAGAATATCCTAGCGAAGGACTCGGCGACGACCGCCGAGATTCCAGCCGCCTTCAGCGCTATCGCCGCGTGTTCCCTGCTCGAGCCGCATCCGAAGTTGCGGCCGGCGACGATGATGTCCCCCTTCCTCACCTTACTCGCGAACTTTGGGTCGATCGCCCCCATCACATGCCTCGCGAGCTCTTGCGGGTCTGCCTTCACCAGATAGCGCCCCGCGATTATCTGGTCGGTGTCGACGTCGTCGCCGAACACCCACGCGCGGGCCATCAGATATCCCTCGGGTCAGCGATGGCACCCTTGACGGCGGAGGCTGCGACGGTGGTGGGCGAGGCGAGGTATATCCTCGCATCGGGGCTGCCCATCCGCCCCTTGAAATTTCGATTGGAGGAGGATATGCAGACCTCGCCTGGCCCCAAGATACCAGTGTGTCCGCCCATGCAAGCCGCGCAGCACGGCGGCTCCACTAGGGCGCCGGCCTCGACGAATATCTTCAGGATGCCGCGGTCGAGCGCCTGCAGATAGACCTCCCTCGATGCCGGCGCGACTATCATCCTCACGCTTTTCGGGATGCGTTTTCGCTTCAAGATCCTCGCTGCCTGCAGGAGGTCCTCGAGTCTGCCGTTGGTGCAGCTGCCCAAGAAGGCTTGGTCGATTTCCACGCCTTCGACCTCGCTGACCGGGCGCACGTCGTCCACGCTGTGAGGACAGGCCACTTGGGGCTCTAGCTCGCTCGCGTCGTAAGTGCGCTCGTCGGCGTAGGCGGCGTCGGGATCGCTCCGCACGATCTTATAGGGTGCCGTGGCTCTGCCCGCCAAAAAGCGCTTGGTCTTAGCGTCCGGGGGCACCATCGCCGTCTTCGCCCCCATCTCCACCGCCATGTTGCACATCGTCATCCTGCCACCTATGCTTATAGCTCGCATACCACCGCCGACGAACTCGACCGAGCGATAGCTCGCCCCATCAGCGCCGAGGTCGCCTATGATGTGGAGGATGAGGTCCTTCGCGACTACCCGCCTGGGCAGCTTCCCCTCGATCTCTATCCTCACGCTTTCCGGCACGCGAAGCCAGAGCTTGCCGGTGGCGAAGACCGACACCATATCCGTCGAGCCTATGCCCGTCGCGAAGCACCCGAAGGCGCCGTAGGTGCAGGTGTGCGAGTCCGCGCCGACTATCAGGCGCCCCGGCAGTGCGAAGCCCTTCTCTGGTAGCACTTGGTGGCAGATGCCCTCGAACACATCGTAGAAGTTCTCGATCTCTTGCTCCCTCGTGAACTCACGTAGCAGGATGTGGTTTTTCGCCGCGTCGATGGAGTCGGCAGGCACTTGGTGGTCGAACACCACCACTATCTTCCTCGGGTCCCAGACCTTTTCCACGCCTATCTCGCGCAGACCTTCGACGACCATCGGGCCAGTGATGTCGTGGACCATCGCCACATCCACCTCGGCCTCGACGATCTCGCCGGGGGCGACGCGTTCGCGCTTCGAAGCCCTGGCGAGGATCTTCTCTGCCATGGTCATGGCCAAGCTATCACCTGCAGATGGCACCCTCGGCGGCGGAGCTCACTATCCGCGAGTAAAGCGCCAGGTATCCCTTCTTTATCCTCGGTTCTGGAGGCTTAAAGTTCTGAAGCCTCTCCTTGATCTCAGCGCTTGGCAAGAGCAGCTCGAGCCTGCGTTGCTTGATATCTATCTCTATCTCTTCGCCCTCCCTGACGACGGCTATTGGCCCCCCTTCGGCAGCTTCCGGCGAGACGTGTCCCACGCAAGGTCCCCTGGTGCCTCCCGAGAAGCGCCCGTCCGTCACCAGCGCGACGGACTCCGAGAGCCCCATGCCCGCGACGGCGGCGGTGGAGCTCAGCATCTCGCGCATGCCAGGTCCTCCCTTTGGCCCTTCGTAGCGTATAACGATGACGTCGCCCTTTTCGATTTTTCCGTTGAGGATGGCCTTGACCGCGTCTTCCTCCCTGTCGAACACGCGCGCGGGCCCGCGGTGCCTCATCATGCGTGGGCTCACCGCCGCGTACTTCACGACCGCGCCGCGAGGGGCGAGGCTACCGCGCAGTATCGCTATCCCTCCCTCCTTGCGGTGTGGCCTCGTCACGGCCCTGATGACCCCGGGGTCGTTGATCTTCGCGTAGCGAAGGTTGTCGCGGACCGTACGTCCGGAGACGGTCAAAGGGCTGAGGTGGATGAGCTTTCCCAGCTGTTTCATCACTGCTTGCACACCCCCCGCCCGCTCCAAGTCGAGCATCGTGTGAGGTCCACCTGGGCGAAGGCTGCATATCTGCGGGGTGCGCCTGCTGAGGCGGTCAAAGACATCTAGGCTGAGGTTGATGTCGAGCTCGTGGGCGATCGCGGGCAGGTGGAGCACGGTGTTCGTCGAACCCCCCAGCGCGAGGTCGACGACGATCGCGTTCTCGAACGCGGCCCTCGTCATGATGTCGCTGGGCCTTACTCCCCTGCGAAGTAGCTCTACCACTTTCATGCCGCTCTCCTTTGCTAGGCGCTTTTTCTTGGCGTCGATGGCGTGGGCGGTCGCCATGCCGGGCAGCGAGATCCCGAGCGCCTCCGCTAAACATGCCATGGTGTTGGCCGTGAACAGCCCCGCGCACGAGCCGCAACCTGGGCAACAGCGGTCCTCTATCTCCTTGGCCTCTAGCTCGCTCATCCTACCCGCTTTAACTGCGCCAACGGCCTCGAAGGCGCTTATCACGTCCAGGCTCTGCCCTCGCCACTCGCCGGGCATCATGGGGCCCCCGGTGACGAGGATCGCTGGTATGTTGACGCGCGCTAAGGCCATGAGCATACCAGGCACGATCTTATCGCAGCTCGCTACCGCCACGACCGCGTCGAACCTGTGCGCCTCGAGCATGAGTTCTAGACTATCGGCGATTATCTCGCGCGAGGGCAGGGAGTAGCACATGCCCGGTGTGCCCATCGCTATGCCGTCGCATATCGCTATGGTGTTGAACTCGAGCGGGGTTGCGCCGGCCATTCTCACACCGGCTGCCACCGCCTCCCCGAGCTCGCGCAGGTGCACGTGCCCTGGAACGATCTGGTTATACGAGTTGGCGACCGCGACCAACGGACGCTTTAGGTCTTCGTCGGTCAAGCCGTCCGCCTTTAAAAGCGCTCGGCGCGGCAGGCCCTCGAGGCGGGAGACCACCTCCCTGCTTCGGAGCTTCATGAATTTACCCGTGAAGCATTATTTCTGGCTCTAAATATACTTTCAGCAGCAAGCCGGAGATACGTGCGATGACAAAGTGCGACATAGATCTACTGAGATATCTCTACAACAAATCTCGTTAGGGTGTCGGGGCACCGAATCCTTTAAAAACATCGATTTTTAAGTGGACTGGGGAGGAGGTTGATAAATGTCGGAGGTCAAGTCCGACTTGACGGCGGACTTGTTGAGCGAGCTTCGACATAAGTTAAACGAGCTCGAGCGCCGCCTGACCGCGATCGAGCTCGCCATGGTCAACCGACCACCCAATTCAACTCAAGCGCCAGAGGCACGTCGAGAGGCGGGCTGGTACCTCCACCGCGTTGGCACCTCCATCGCCTAGCTTAAAGATGGAGGCCATGGATGAGGGAGGCCCAGGTCCGAGCCTCTGGACCCCTGTGGGTAGCCGAGATAGACTGCCATGGTTGCGAGGGGCTTAGCACCCTCGCCGACCAAAGGTGCAGGGCGTGCGTGTTCGGGCAGCTGGGGACGGAGGCGGTCGTCGATCGGGTGGTTCTCAAACGAGGTTATCATCGCATCTACGATTCGCGCGAGCTCTCGAAGCTCGCGAGGCTTCTGGCGGCGCTTAAGCTGCTGATAGGCGATCGTACCCTGTACGCCCCACACGAGGGAAGTAGGTGTAGGGATTGCGTGAGCAAGCGCCAAGGTAAGATGGTCGAGTGTTGGTCGAGGGTATTAACTAGCCCACATGATCCATCGCCCTTCGACCGCTCGCTCGCCGAGCTGGAGGGGCTCAGGGGCGAGTGCGTTAAGTGCACGGAGCAGTACTTTCTGAAACTCTTGGATAGCGCTAAGGCCATGCTGGAGAACTTCGAGGTACTCCGCAAGCTCACGCCCACGAACTACGACGAGGTCTTCGAAGAGAGAACCAAGCCGTTTTTCGTGGAGGGAATCTGGCACCCGCCTAGGGGCAAAGTCCGTCTCTTGGACAGCTACGAGCTTCCCGAGGGTAGGGGGCGGGTGCGGATATACGAGCAGCTAGATCGCCCGGCGCCCTTCTACGAGCTCGACCTGCCGGAGTTCAAGTGGCCTGCCGAGCGCGTGGAGCTCTTGGACGAGGCATTCAGGCTGGAGGTGAGGGAGGCACCCGGCCACGCGAGGTTCGCCCACCCCACGCGCATGGCCAGTTTCGCCGAGGATTGGTACGGCGCGTTATTGCACATGGTGCGCGAGCGCTCAAACGTCAAGATATCCTCGCTGGAGCTGAAGGAGCTTGCTAGGCGGATGGCAAACTGGCTCGCGTACCGTGTGCTCGAGCCGCTGTCCCACGACGATCGCATCACCGACATCTACATACCCGCGCCACCTGAGCTGCAGCCCATATACGTCGTCCACGAGCGATGGGAGACCTGCGAGACGGGTATCTATTGGACCACCCCGGAGCTGCTTGGGATGTGCGAGACGCTCGCGAGCAGGCTGGGCTCGGCATTCGACGAGGTCAGGCCCCAGCTCGACGTGGAAATCCCCGAGCTGGGCATGAGGTTGTTCATGAGCCGCTACCCCGCTGTTTGGCCGAGGAGCGCCTCCATAGCGGTGAGAAAGCGCCGCCGCCACGCTTGGACGCAGCCGCTGTTTCTGGCAAGAGGCACCCTCACGCCGCTCGCCAGCTCGCTTTTGGGCAACGTCGTTCGCATGGGAGCTTCGGCGTTCATCATAGGCGAGAAGGGCTCCGCCAAGACGAGCATGGTAGAGACCCTTATCCCGGAGATGGGCCCGCACCACCGCATCGTCTGCTATCAGGACACGGAGGAGCTCCACGTGGAGGAGTTCATAGCCCATGGCTACAAGCTGGAGAACGTCCGCATCGCGAACCCGGAGCACCTGCAGAGGCAGATAGACGCTTTCTTGCGCGGTGGCGAGGCGTACTGGCTCATCACTGAGGTTAGGTCGGTGGAAGCGGTGAGGGCAGCCTTGGGCGCAGCCGCCCGTCAGGGGAGCCAACCGCTGGTCACGAGCTTTCACGTCAAGACCAAGCGGGAGATGTACGATCTCATATGCCACCTCATGGGGCTGAACGAGGCGGCTTACAAGTACGTCGACTTCGTCGTAGGCACCGCTCGCTTTTCCACATCTAGTGGCTCGATACGCAGGGTAGTCGAGATCGCGGAAGTTCTGAAGGACTGGGAGGAGAGGCCGACCTACGCGGAGCTTTTCCTCGACGATCGGAGGCGAGACGTTCTAATGCCCGCGAACTTCTTGAGCGGCGATGAAGCGATGCTGGAGCGGTTGAACTCTTTCGATCTTTCGGGCATCGACCTGGCTGAGGCTTTAAAGCGCGTGGAGCTGCTCCCGCCGGAGAAAGGGGGCAGCCACTACATCCCTGCGGCGTGCGAGAGGCTGGCGGTCGAGGTGGAGGATTTTCTGGCCGAGGTGATCGCTGAGGCGATGATGAAGTCCGACCTGCTAATGCTCGCTAGGCGCAAGGGCGATGAGAGTTATTTGGAATTGCCGTTCGTCAGCGCCGCCTACGGCGCGTACTTTGCCCTGCTGAAGAGGCATGAAAGCCCCGCGAGGGCTTTGGAGGAGTGGCGGGCTTGGCTGAGGGTTCGTTCGAGCTGAAGGAGTGGTTACCCGTTTCCAGCGACGTCAGGCAGATATTGACCAAGCTCGTGGAGGCCGAAAGGCGCCCCCCACGCTTCTACGAGCGCCTTTGTAGGTTTGCCGGGCGTTATCTCGGTCGATTTACGAAGGGTAGAAAACTGAGCGAGGCGAGCCTGAGAGCGATATCCTCCGCTAAGTTGAGGGTAAGCCCGGAAGAGTGGTGGGCTGGCCTCCTCTTTTCCATCGGGGCGCCGGTTTTCTCTTGCTTTTTTATCTGGCTGCTCGCGATTTCGCTGGGCACGCACCCGCTAGATCTTTGGTACCTGCCGTTCTTCGGCTCGGTGCTTGGAGCGCTATTGGGCGCTGTCTTTTACATCTACCCGCCCTCGCTCGCCGAGATCAGACGAAGCGAAGCCCAGAGCAAGGCGATCAACACCATCATGTTGTTGAGCTTCGAGCTTTACCAACGGCCCGACCTGAGGGGGGCGGCTATGTTCGCCGCGGACTCGAGCGAGGGCGAGCTGGCGGAGGACCTACAGAAGGGCTTGCTTGAGTTGGACGAGAAGCGGCGCTACGAGAGCGTCCGCCACCTCCTAACGGTACTCGCCCACAGGTGGGGGGAGTTGGACGACGGCATGAGACAGGCCGTTTTCGATATCCTCCGCTCGACGGGACAAAAGGAAGAGGCAGCCCGACTACAGGATATAGCGGAAGCGCCCAGGCGGGTGTTAGAGAGCTCAGAGGCCCAGCTGAACAAGCGCTTGAGCTCGCTGGTGGCGCCGACGATGGCCTTCATGGTCTTCGGCTCGCTCGCCATAGTTTGTGCGATAGGCCTCTCGCCGGTCTTTGGGGTGATAGGTCTTCGCATCGTGGACCTCAAGTTCTTCGCCCTCGTCGCCCTCGCTTTGATCGCGGGCTTTCTGGCCTTCACCCTGTACATGGGCGGTCGCCGCCCGGCCACCATCCCCCCTCCTGAGATCCCAGCTTCCGACCCGCGCCTGCCGCCGCCGGGCAAGGTGAGGATACTTCGCCACTTGCTCCCGCTTTGGTTATTTCCAGCGCTCGCGTTCTTGGCCCTCGCTTGGCCCGGTTTGCTCTACCTCGCTGGATGGACGCAGGGGGCGATTGGGTCGTTGGCGCTGAGCTTGAACACCTTTTGGCTGGTGTGGGCAACCGCTGCCGCGGTTACGATCTACGCTTACCTGCGCTCCGCCCCACGTGCTCACCTCCGGAAGGAGGAGCGCGATAAGTTCGTGGATTGGGGGGTGGCGTTCAACACCATAGGCAGCAGGGTGCTCGACGGCAGGCCCATGCACGTGGCCATGGCCGAGACCGCCGACCTCATGCCAGGTTCTGCGGTGGCAGAGCAGCTCAGGCGCATCCACGCGATCATGGACAGGCAGGCCGTCGACTTGGGGGCGGCGTTGTTCGAGAGGGGCCTAGTCCGCGAGATCTACAATCCCCTCGTGACGAGCTTCTTGGAGGTGATAGCTAGGATCAGGAGAGCATCAGAGGCGGCGGCGGGGAGAGCCTGCATGGTCGCGGCGGAGTTCTTGGGCACGCTTCGCCGCGTGGAGAGAAGGTTCGAGGAGCGCATAGGCGAGGCCGTGGGCAACCTCTGGCTGGTGACGGTGGTGTTGCTCCCCACCATCTGTGCCATGTCGATCTGGATAATGGAGTTCATGTCTGGCATCTCGCTCGAGATGGCGAGGGAGGCGACCGTCGCCGGGCTGGCGCACGTGCCCTTCCTCTTCGGCGCCATGGAGGCGAGGGAGCTCGCGATGCTCAAGCTCTTGATGGGCCTGCTCGCCTTGGCTTTAGGGCTCGTGATGGCCCGCTACATCTCGGTGATCCGCGCGGCCCACGACGAGGTGGAGTTTTGGTCCACCGTAGCGAAGACCGCGGCAGCGACGACGGCCGTGTTCCCGCTCGCGTACGTGGGCTTTGAGTTCCTGAAGCTCGGCATCTAGCCTTCGAGGCTTCCGACGTCAAGTCTTGAGGCGGTCGCCGATGAGGCAGAAGTGAGCTAGGACCGCCTCGAGCTGGATGCGCTCACTGGCTCCCTCCGTCAGCCTGAAGTCGAACTCGCCGACTTTATCGATGAGCTTGACCTTCACCTGCTCGGGCAGGTCCAAGTTGAAGATCTCGCGGTGGATCTGTTCCAAGATGTCCTCGCCGGAGAGCCCCTGGTTAATGAGCAGGTCGTTGAGCTTCTCCCTTGCCTCCTCGAACTTACCAGCGAGCGAGAGCTTCAACATCTCCCTGACGTCTTCGGGCCTGGCCATGGCGGCGACCTCGTAGACGGACTTCTCGTCCACCTTCTTCTTGATGGCGGCCGCCGCCTGCAGCAGGTTGATCGCCCGGCGCATGTCCCCCTCGCTGATGTACGCTATCGCCTTTATCGCCTCGTCCGTGAGCACCAGCTTTTCAGCCCTCGCGATCCGCTTCAGCATCTGCGCGATGTGCTTCTCGCCCAGCTTCCTGAATCTGAAGATGGCGCATCGCGATTGAATGGGCTCGATGATCCGGCTGGAGTAGTTGCAGTCCAGGATGAACCTGCAGGTGTGGGTGTACATCTCCATCGTCCTCCTCAGCGCGTGCTGCGCATCCGGCGTGAGCGCGTCGCTCTCGTCCAAAAGGATAAGTTTGTAGGGGACGTCGCCTATGGGCCGTGTCCTGGCGTAGTCCTTCACCTTCGTGCGGATGGTGTCTATGCCACGTTCGTCGCTGGCGTTCAGCTCGAGGAAGTTCTGGCGCCAGGCGTCGCCGAAGAGCTCTCTAGCTATGCAAAGCGCAGCGGTGGTCTTGCCCGTGCCCGCGGGTCCAGCGAACAGGAGGTGGGGCAACGATTTCTTCTCGACGAAGCCCTTAAGCCTGTTGACGATCTCGTCCTGCCCCACTATCTCGTCCAACTTTTTCGGGCGGTACTTCTCGACCCAGATCTCCTCCGCTTCGGCCACCCTCACACCCCTTCAGCTTTTCATCTATCAGCTTTCTCGTCGTCTTCTCGAACGATTGCAGCAAGCTGTCTAGCACCTTTCCCACAACCTCCCGCTCGAACCTCCTACGCGAGATCTTAGGCTTGTACACGTACTTCAACCCTCCTCGTCCTCCCCTGCTGATCCTCGCCGACAAAAGGCCTCGCTTGCACAGGGAGCTCATGACGGCGTTCACGCTGGGGCGGCAGATGTTGTGCTTGCTCCTAAGCCGAGCGTAGACGGTCCTCGCGGTGGCGCTCTTCTCCTTCCACATTATCTCCATGATCTCGGCCTCGAGCGGGCTCAGCACCGTTTCCAATCCCTGCTTATGTGGCTTGTACCCGGACCACTCGAACAAGCTCATCACCAAAAGCAATGAAGATTGAGTCGGCCGTGATTTAAAGCTTTGGCCCAACGCTCGGCGAGCATTTTATAAAAAGATGCTCCGATAAGTTTCGGGGCGAGGCCATGATCAAACCCGCTAAAGGCAGCTACGACGCGAGGAAGTCCGAACAGGAGATCCAAGCCTGGTGGCAGGAGAACGGCATCTACGAGAAAGTCAAGCAGTTGCGCGCGAATGGGCCGGTGTGGTACTTCTTGGATGGCCCCCCTTACGCTAGCGGCGCGATCCACTTGGGCACGGCTTGGAATAAAATCATAAAGGACGCGATCCTGCGCTACAAGAGCATGCGCGGGTTTAACGTCCGAAGGCAGCCTGGCTGGGACTGCCACGGTCTGCCGATCGAGGTCAAGGTCGAGGAGAAGCTGGGGGTCAAGTCGAAAAAGGACATCGAGCAGGTCATAGGCGTCGAGAGGTTCATCCAGGAGTGCAAGCAGTGGGCGCTCACCCACATCTCCATAATGACCGAGCAGTTCAAGCGCTTGGGCGTGTGGATGGACTGGGACTCTCCCTATGTGACCTTCGTCAACGATTACATCGAGTCCGCTTGGTGGACCCTAAAGCGGGCCTACGAGAAGGGCCTGCTGCAGATGTCGCTACGTGTCATCCACTGGTGCCCCCGCTGCGAGACGGCGCTGGCCGAGCACGAGGTCAGGGGTGAGTACCAAGACGTCCGGGATCCCTCGCTCTTCGCCCGCTTCAAGCTCGTGGACAGGCCCAACGAGTACCTGCTGATCTGGACTACCACCCCTTGGACGTTACCCGCGAACGTTGCGGTCTGCGTTCACCCCGAGCACAGCTACGCCAGGGTGCAGGTGGGCGGCGAGGTCTACATCTTGGCCGAGGCTCTGGTGGCGAAGGTGATGGAAGAGCTGGGCATCCGGGAGTACCGCGTGATGGGCACCTCGAAGGGTGAGGAGCTGGAGGGCCTGCGCTACGAGCACCCCTTGCTCGAGGAGGTGCCGAAGCAGCGGGACTTTCGGCATCACCACCGCGTGATATGCGGCGAGCACGTCACGCTCGAGGAGGGCACGGGCTGCGTCCACACCGCTCCCGGCCACGGCGAGGAGGACTTCCAGGTGGGCAGCAGGTACGGGCTGCCAGTGTTTAGCCCCGTTGGGCCCGACGGGAGGTTCACGGCCGAAGCGGGGAAGTACATGGGCATGTTCGTCAAGGAGGCTGATCGCGTCATCGTGGAGGACCTCAAGCGGAAAGGGGTGTTGATGAAGTGGGGGTACATCGTCCACTCCTATCCCCACTGCTGGCGTTGCCAGACGCCCCTGATCTTCCGCGCGACGGAGCAGTGGTTCCTGAAGATCTCGGACATCAAGCCCAGGATACTCGAGCTCAACGCCGCCAACGTCAGGTGGGTGCCCGACTGGGTGGCCACGCGCTACGTGAACGGCGTGGAGTCGGTGGGCGATTGGTGCATCTCCCGCCAACGCTACTGGGGCATCCCCCTGCCCATCTGGATATGCTCCGGTTGCGGGGGCATGGTCGTGGTGGGCAGCGCCAAGGAGCTGGCCGAGATGGCGACCGAGCATATCGGCGAGATGGACCTGCACAGGCCCTACATCGACCGCGTCTCGTTGCGCTGCCCTAGCTGCGGGGGCGGGATGCATCGCGTGCCGGACGTGCTCGACGTGTGGTTCGACTCGGGCATAGCCTCTTGGGCGAGCCTGAACTACCCCAAGCAGGAGGAGCCCTTCAAAAGCCTTTGGCCCAGCGACTTCATCACCGAGGGCGAGGATCAAGTTACGAAGTGGTTCTACAGCCAGCAGGCTGCTTCGGTCATCGCCTTCGACAGGGTGCCGTACAAGCAGGTGTTGATGCACGGCTTCGCGCTCGACGCCCACGGCAGGAAGATGTCGAAGTCCTTGGGCAACGTGGTGGAGCCTAGCGAGGTGGTGGAGAGGTACGGCGCGGACGTGCTCCGCTTCTACATGCTCTCCGCCAACTCCCCTTGGGAGGATTTGAGGTTCAACTGGAAGGGGGTCGAGGTAGTCAGCAGGATGCTGAACGTGCTCTGGAACGTGCACGTCTTCGCCACGACCTACATGTCGCTCGACGGCTTCGACCCGGCGAGGATCGACTTACAGAAGGTCAGGGGCTACCTCATGCCAGAGGACGTATGGATGATCTCCCGCATCAACAGCGTCGCGCGAGAGGTCACGCGGGCGTTCGAGGACCTCGACATCCACCTCGCAGCTCGAGCGATCTCTACGTTTGTGCTGGAGGACCTCAGCAGGTGGTACGTGCGCCTGATCAGGGAGAGGGTTTGGATCGAGAGGGAGGACCCCAAGAAGCTGGCGGCCTACGTCGTGCTCTACCAAGCGCTCCACACGCTGATGAGGCTCCTGGCACCCCTCATGCCCCATGTGGCCGAGCTCATGTACCGCGATCTCGTGAAGGCCGTCGATCCCAAGGCGCCGGAGAGCGTGCACATGTTGCCCTGGCCGGGCTTCAGCGAGGAGGCGATCGACGAAGGGCTAGAGCGGGGCATGAGCGCGGTCCGCAGCTTGGTCGAAGCCGGCGCGGCGGCGAGGCAGAAGGCCAACCTGAAGCTCAGGTGGCCGGTGGCGAGGGCGATGGTGAGGGTCTCCTCCGAGGAGGTGGCATCCTTGGTTCGTGGCCTGCGCGACGTGCTGAAGAGGCAGCTGAACTGCAAGGAGCTGGTGTTGCTCTCGCCAGGGGAATACTCGGCCGACTTCCGCTTGGTGTGCAGGCCAAACGTCGAGGTCCTCGAGAGGAAGTTCGGGGAGCTCGCGAAGTCCATCGTCAACTCCTTGGCGGCGATGGACGCCTCCCGCCTGCGCGCGGAACTCGAGCGCTACGGCTTCGCTGGCCTGCACGTCGACGGACGAAAGGTCAGGATCACCGAGGAGGACGTGAGCTTCGAAGAGGCGGTGCCTGAAGGCTACGTGTCGGCGGAGGTGGAGGTGGGGAAGGTGGTGATCGACGCCCGCCTCACGCCCGAGCTGAAGGCCGAATGCCTGGCGCGCGAGCTGGTGAGGAGGCTGCAGACGATGCGGAAGGAGCTGGACTTAGCCATGGAGGAGCGCGTAGACGTGGAGATAGGCGTTTACGCGGAGGAGCACCTAAAGCTTCTGACGTCGCAGCAGGATTACATCGCCCGAGAGGTAAGGGTTCGAAACCTGCGCCTGTGCAGCGTGCAGCAGGTCTCCAACTTAGGCTACGTCAAGGACTGGGACATCGATGGAGATAAGTTCAAGCTGCTCCTGAGGCGTCCCTCTGGCTAGCAGGGCTTCGCCTCGGCGGGCGCGGCTTCAGCCTTCTCCTCTTTCGCCTTCTTCTTTTTAGCGGCCTTCTTCCCACACTTTCTGGCCATCCCGATCCCTTCCCAAATCAAAATCATCCGAAGTGGTATTTAACCCTCTTCGACCAAGTTCGATAGGTGGACATGTCCAGAAGCTCGAGGATCGCCGGCTTCTACAGGCTGAGCCCGGAGGAGAGGTTGAGGGCGGTGAAGGAGTTCGCCGGCCTCAGCGATGAGGAGGTGGAGGTCCTCAAGAGCACCGGGGCGCTCAAGCTCGAGCAGGCGAATCGCATGATAGAGAACGTGGTGGGCACCGCGGAACTCCCGCTGGGCATCGCGGTGAACTTCCTCATCAACGGCAGGGACTACCTCGTGCCCATGGCGATAGAGGAGCCGAGCGTGGTCGCGGCCGCGTCGAACGCCGCGCGCATGGCTAGGGAAAGGGGAGGCTTCACGGCGAGCAGCGACGAGCCCCTGATGATAGGCCAGGTCCAGCTCACCGACGTGGGCGACCCGCTTAAGGCCAAGGAGGCGATCCTCTCGAGCCAGGAGGCGATACTCCGCGTGGCCAACGAGCAGGACCCTACGCTGGTCAGGCTGGGCGGAGGTGCCAAGGGGCTGGAAGTGAGGGTGCTCGACACCCAGGCGGGGGAGATGCTCGTCGTGCACCTGTTCGTCGACGTGCGCGATGCCATGGGCGCCAACGCGGTCAACGCCATGTGCGAGGCGGTCGCTCCGCTGCTGGAGGAGCTCACCGGCGGCAGGGCTTACCTAAGGATCATCTCCAACCTCGCCACCTCCCGCCTAGCCCGAGCGGAGGCGGTTTTCGCGAAGGAGGTGCTAGGCGGCGAGGAGATCGTCGACGGCGTCGTCAAGGCCTACGCCTTGGCGGCGGCAGATCCGTACAGGTGCGCTACGCACAACAAGGGGATAATGAACGGCATCGTAGCCGTGGCCTTGGCTACCGGCAACGACACCCGCGCGCTCGAGGCCGGAGCCCACGCTTACGCGGCGATGGGCGGGAGCTACAAGCCGCTCACGATCTGGCGGAAGACGAGCGAGGGAGATCTCTGGGGAAAGATCGAGCTACCGCTGGCGGTCGGCATCGTCGGCGGCGCCACGGCTAGCAACCCCGTCGCCAGGGTATGCCTGAAGATCCTAGGCGTCAAAAGCGCCCGAGAACTGGCGGAGGTGATGGCCTCCGTGGGGCTGGCCCAGAACCTAGCCGCGCTGCGCGCGCTGGTGGCGGAGGGGATAAGGAGGGGGCACATGAAGCTCCACGCCAGAAACCTCGCGATCATGGCGGGTGCCACCGGCGAGCTCATAGACCGCGTCGCGGAGCGAATGGTGAGGGAGGGCAGGATAAGCTTCGACCGGGCTAGGGAGGTCTTGGAGGAGCTCCTCCGCGGCGGATGAGGTACTAGCCTGCGACGACGGGCGGGGGCTGCCTTGGTCGGGAAGGACGAGCTCTCGAGGGCGTTGCTCAGGGCTGCGCTGGCCCTGCTGCTCCTCTGCTCCCCCTTTCTGCTAGCCAGCGCCATCAGGGCTCTGGGCGTCGAAAAGCTCTCGGAGCTTGGCGTTGACGACGCTCTAACGTTCCTCGGCATGACCCTAGTGGGGCTGTACGCGGTCCTCAAGCTTACGGACAGGAGGGCGTTGGTAAGGAGGCGCCCCGCCCGCGAGTTCATCGCCGGCACGGCGACGCTTGCCTGCGCCGACCTGCTGGGGCTGCTGGCGGCTAGGCTCATCCTCCTCGGCGGCGTCGCACCTTCAGGCGGAGGCTTTGGGCTGGGCTTCCTCTGGCTGGCGGTGGTCGTGGGCCCTCTCATCGAGGAGTGGTTCTTCAGGCATCTCCTGATCACCGGGCTCAGGCGGCTGAGCCGTCGCCTAGGGCGCCGGCTTTCGCTTTACGCCTGCGTGGTCGTCTCGGCCCTGATATTCGGCTTCGCCCACCTGTTTGACCCCATCATAAGGAGATCGCTTGCCGACGTCGCGCCGATCGCCTACTCAGGCGCCATCTACGGCTTGGGCTACGTCGAGTACGGCTTGGCGAGCGCGATCGTGCTGCACGCGCTTGGCAACCTCGCGGTCGCGCTGCTCTTGTGATCGGGAATCGGATGCTAACGGTATTCAAATGACGGTATTTCTGAATACCGATACCGCCCATCTCGAGCGAAAGCGCTTTACGTGCTGAGTTCTATCTACGGGCCCGTCGGCAATGCGGTCGAAGCAATTACTTTCGGCTACCTCTCTCCAAAATCCCTTTTAAGATCAGCGGCACAAGTTCCGTCGGGGGCTGGGTCTTGGGCATGAATTTTGATGAGATGGTGCGTGAAATCTTAGAGCGCACCAAGCTCGACCACGACGAGCTGATGGCCAGGATAAAGCAGAAGCAGGACGAGCTCGCGGGCTTCGTGACGCCCGAGGGCGCGGCGATCATCGTCGGGCGCGAGCTGGGTGTCGAGCTGGTGAGGAAGGAGCCCGAAGTTAGACAGCTGAGGATAGAGGACCTCTGCCCCGGCATGTCGAACGTCGACATCGTGGCGCGAGTTGTCCGCGTCCATGAGCCGCGCAGCTTTCAGCGCCCCGACGGCTCGCAGGGGCGAGTGGCCAGCCTTTTGCTCGAGGACTCGACGGGTAAGGTACGGCTGGTGCTCTGGAACAAGGACGTCGAGCCCATAGAGAGGGGCGAGGTGCAGAGGGGCATGGCCCTGCAGGTGAGGGGCGCCTTCGTGAGGAAGGGCTTGGACCAACAGCCCGAGCTCAACTTGGGCTCGAGGGGCTCGCTGGTGCTGAACCCAGACGACCCCCGCGTGGCGGAGCTCCCCCCGCTCAGGGAAGTCAGGGTAAGGGTAGCGGACCTCTCGCCTGGTATGGGTGACGTCGACCTCGTGGGTAGGGTGGTGGCAACGACGGAGCCCAGGGCGTTCGAGCGCCCGGATGGCAGCTTGGGCAAGGTGTCGACGATCGTGTTGATCGACTCCACCGGGCGCACGAGGGTCTCGCTTTGGGACGAGAAGGCCGAGGTCGCGAGGAGCCTCAAGCGGGGAGACGTGGTGAAACTGGAGAACGCTTACGTTCGCGTGGGGCCGAAGGGCAAACCCGAGCTTCACCTCGGCTGGCGAGGGCGTCTGCTGCTCAACCCACCGGGCGCGGAGGTGGAGGTGCTGCCGGAGGTGGAGGAGAGGCTGCTGAAGGTGGAGGAGATAGAGGCCGATATGCCGTCGCTGGACTTCGCCGCCAAGGTGAGGAGGAAGTTCCCGCCGCAGGAGTTCAAGCGCGACGACGGCAGCTCGGGTAAGGTGATGAGCGTCACGCTCGCCGACGAGACCGGCATCATCCGAGCCTCCTTCTGGGACGGCATGGTGGGGCTGGCGGAGTCCCTCTCGCCTGGCGACGTGCTGCTCGTGCGCGGCGCCTATACTCGCCCAGGCCTAGCGGGCAGGCCGGAGGTGCACGTCGGGGCGACGGCGAGGGTGGAGGTCAACCCACTTGGCTTGAGCGTAGGCGACTTCGAGCCGAGTAAGTTCAAGGTGGGCGAGCTGGAGCCCGGCATGGACGGCCTTGAGGTGGTGGCGAGGGTGATCGAGGTCTCGCCGCCAAGGGAGTTCAGGAGGGCCGATGGGAGCAAGGGGACGGTGGCGACGCTGATGCTCGGCGACGAGACGGGCACGGTGAGGGCCTCGCTCTGGCACGAGCAGGCGGAGCACGCGAAGCTGGTCAAGCCTGGGGACGTGGTGAGGATGATCAACTGCTACACCACGCTGGGGCTTTACGGCCAGCCGGAGCTCCAGCTGGGCAGGCAGGGCACGCTAGAGGTCAACCCGCCCATCGCCGAACAGCTGCCGCCGGCGGACGTGCTGGAGATGGTCAAAGCTGAGCCGAAGCGAGTCGCCATAGCCTCGCTGCAGAAGGAGGGCGTTCGAGCGGAGGTGAGGGGGACCATCGTCAGGGTCTTCCACAGGCGCCCGATCTTCGACGTTTGCCCCTCCTGCGGGCGCAGCTTGGGGAGCGTCGACACTAGCTTGATGTGCGAGGAGTGTGGGAAGGTGGTGACGCCTGAGCATAGGGCGGTGCTCAGCTTGGTGCTCGACGACGGTACGGGCAACATCCGAGCGGTACTCTTCGGGCGCGTGGCGGAGAAGCTCTTGGGCATGGACGGGAGGGAGGTGTTCGAGCGATTCAAGGCCGCTCGCAACCTCGAGGAGCTCTACGCCGAGCTAAAGCTGGTGGGGCGAGAGGTGATCCTGACGGGCGTCACTCGCCACGACAGGTACTTCGATCAGCTCGAGCTCAGGGCGAGCGACGTCCAGCTGTCTGATGCCAGGCGAGAGGCGAGGGCGCTACTGGAAGGGATAAAAGCGTGAGGGTCACAAGTTGTTTGGAGGCGCTGGTTTGGCCGAGGCGAAGAAGTTGAGCATAGAGAGCCTGCCTGGCGTCGGCGAGGCTACTGCCGAGAAGTTGCGCGAGGCGGGCTACACCACCATCGAGTCGATAGCCGTCGCCACCGTGGCGGAGCTGAGGGAGATAGCGGAGATAGGCGAGGCCCAAGCGAAGCGGATAATCTCAGCCGCTAGGCAGGCCGCGGACATAGGCACCTTCCTCACTGCCGACAAAGTTCTAGAGCGGAGGAAAACCGTCGGCTGGATAACGACGGGCAGCAAGCAGCTCGACGCCCTCCT
>JAWCKY010000001.1:0-5808 GCA_038851365.1 Hadarchaeales archaeon (SeqCode) | reverse complement strand
CTCGGCTGGGAGATCAACTTGAGGGTCCACCTCGAAAGCTTTCCCCTTGT
This sequence comes from Hadarchaeales archaeon (SeqCode), assembly GCA_038851365.1. Taxonomy (GTDB): domain Archaea; phylum Hadarchaeota; class Hadarchaeia; order Hadarchaeales; family Hadarchaeaceae; genus CAKZTQ01. The sequence continues at coordinate 5,758 of JAWCKY010000001.1, read as the reverse complement.
AATAGATCTTGTCCAAGCGACCACCAATTTTAGGGTTCCACGGACCTTTAAAAAGCCGGCGAGAATCGAAGTATTAAAGCCGCCTATTTGAATAATGTAAGGGGGTGCCCGAATGGTAAATGCCTATAGCTTGATATCCGCCGAGCCCGGCAAGACCGCTGAGGTCTTTCGGAGGGTTAAGGCGGTGGAGGGCGTCAAGAAGGCGGAGTGCGTCGCGGGACCTTACGACATCATCGCGCGCATAGAAGTGGACTCCCTAGAGAAGCTCACCAAGGCCGTCTTCGGCGACATCCGCAGCATACCCGGCGTCACGAACACCACCACCTTGATAGTGGTTGAGCTATGAGCAACTTTGCCGTCATAGGCATCGTCGGCCTGCAGGGCTCCGGCAAGACCGAGGTCGCGAAGGTCGCGATGGGTCTTGATATGCCCTGCGTGCGGATGGGGGATGTGGTCTGGGAGGAGGTCAAGCGCCGAGGGCTGGAGATAAACGAGGCCAACGTCGGCGCCGTAGCTGACGAGCTCAGGCGGAGGGAGGGACTCGGGGCGATCGCTAAGCGCTGTGTCCCGATCATCGAGCGGGTTGGCGTGGGCAAGCGAGCGGTGGTCGTCGATGGCGTCAGGGGCATCGCGGAGGTGGAGGAATTCCGCAGGGCCTTCGGCGATCGCTTTCGCCTCCTGGCAGTTTGGGCGAGCGAGCGGACGCGTTACTCTAGGATCTCGGGCAGGGGGAGAGCCGACGACATCGAGAGCCTAAAGGCCTTTCGCGAAAAGGATAGGCGCGAGCTGGGATGGGGGCTCGGCGAGGCCCTGGCGTTGGCGGATGCCATCGTCGTGAACGAGGGCACGCTGGACGAACTCCGCGAGGAAGCGGCCGAGGTCATCGAATCCATGCTGGGGGATGAGCTTTGAAGCTTAGGGTGGAGGCGGAGATCAGGCCCACGGAGGACCCCACCAAGGTCGAGAAGGCGATAAAAAACATATTCCCGACGCTCGAGCTGAGCTTGGTCGGGAATGTGATCTCCGGCGAGTCGACGAGGGTCGAGGCCTTAGATAGGCTACATCAACTGCTGAGGTCGCAGGCCATCCTGGACTCCGCCAGGAGCGTCATGCGCAGGGGCACGAGGGAGGGCGTGGTGCAGTTCATGCTTAACAAGCAGGCGGCCGCGGTCGGGAAGGTTAGCTTCACCGATGGTGAATCCCCCCTCGGCCCGATAACCGTCGTTATAGAGGCGAGGGATGCGGAGAGGTTGATAGACTATCTAGCTCCCCGCACCGCGGACGGAAAGCCCATCAAGGAGATCGAATATCGGGATTAGGATGATAGCCGTCATAGGCGGCACGGGCGCACAGGGAAAGGGGTTGGTGGCGAGGTGGGCTTGGGCGGGCGAGGACGTGATCATAGGCTCTCGTTTTGAGGAGAAGGCGAAGCTGGTGGCGGCCGAGGTGAGCAGGTGGGTCAGCAAGCCGGTGAAGGGGACGACTAACCTCGAAGCTGCCCGCGAGGCGGAGGTAGTGGTGCTCAGCGTTCCCTTCGAGGCGATGAAGAAAATAATGAGAGAAATACGGGGGGGCTTGACGCCCGGCAAGATCCTAGTCAACGTGATCGTCCCCATCGAGGTCAGATCGGGGGAGGTCGTGCTCAAGCGCCCGAGGGCAGGCTCCACGGGGGAGGAGTTGGCCAAGCTGGTGCCCAAAGGCGTGAGGGTGGTGTCCGCGCTCCAGACCGTGGGAGCGAGGCTTCTGCAGGACCTCTCTAAGCCCGTCGACTGCGATGTGGTGGTGTGCGGCGATGACCCGGCGGCAAAAGAGAGGATCATTAGATTGGTCGAGAAGATGCCCGGCGCGAGGGCGGTGGACGGCGGGCCATTGCGCAACGGGAGGTTCGTCGAGCCCCTCGTGGCCCTGTTGGCCGAGCTGACGAGGCGGTATAAGGCGGAAGCGGTGGGAATTCGGTTTCAAGGGTTAAGGTAATCTTTTAAGTTTCCGCGCGTAGACGATTTTTGGCTATGATGAGAAGAGGGTTAGGCGATCGCGAGATGAGCTAAACCCTATTCCCTGAGCCTCTATCGTTTGAACCTCACCTCCAGGTCCATCAAGTCCTTAGCCACCACCACGTTCGGAAAGACCTCGCGCGCTTGCCTGAGCAACACTTCCTCGTCGGCATACCTTGGGCTAATGTGGGTGAGCACGAGCTGCCCCACGCCGGCCCTCCTCGCCACCTCCGCCGCCTCCGCCGGCGTGGAGTGGCCGCTCTCTACGGCCTTGTCGGCGAGCTCGTTCGCCAGCGTGCAATCGTGGATCAACCCGTCGGCGCCGTGGGCGCGCTCGACCAAGCTCTCGCATGGTCTGGTGTCTCCCGCGTAGACCACTTTGCGTCCAGGCCTCGGCGGACCCATCACCTGCTCGGGCCTCACCACCCTGCCGTCGAGCAGCCTTATGCTTTGCCCCTCCTGCAGGCGGGAGAAGTCAGGCCCCGGTCTGACCCCTAACTCCATCGCTTTCTCGGGGTAGAACTCGCCAGGACGAGGGTCCTCTATCAAAGCATAGGCCAGCGCGGGCACCTGATGCTCCACCTCGCAGGTCCTGATGACGTAATCGCCGCGCCTGATCTCCGCCCCGGGCACCAGCTCGTTCACCACGACGTCAAACGTCAAGGTGTAATATGGAATCCTGAGATAGGTCTCGATCCTCTCCTTCGCCCCTAAGGGGCAGTAGACCTCCAACTCCCTCGTTCGATCCATCAGGGAAAGGGTCTGGACCAGCCCAGCCAGCCCCAAGAAGTGGTCCCCGTGGAGGTGGGTGATGAAGACCGCGTTGAGCTTCATCGGGCTAAGCTGCGCGCGGGCCATCTGGGATTGTGCGCCCTCGCCGCAGTCGAACAACAGGAGCTCCCCTCCCCTCTTTATCGCCACCGCAGGCAGGGCCCGGGAGGGCGTGGGGATGCTCCCGCCCGTGCCGAGAAAAACTATCTTCAATTCCATCCTCACACCTATCAGAATCCCACTGCCTTGGGAAATCCCCTCGATTATCTCGGCGCGATTACTTAAGCCGTTTGCGCGCCTACCTTTTCCTGAACACGTGGATGCGGCGCGTGAGGGTCTTGTGCACCCTCTGCTCGTGCCTCTCGATCGGCCTGAGGCCGGCCTCCTTGGCGAGGTCTTCGAGCTCTAGGGTGGCGGGAGAGGTGATGCAAGCGTAGCCCTTGCGCTTGAGCACCCTCGCCATCTCGGGCAGGGCTTGGCCGTAGAGGTCTTCAAGCTTCAAGCCCGCGGTCGTGGCTTGGCGCCCGTACGGCGGATCGGTCGCGATGGCATCGACCGTAGCCTCTGCCAACGGGATGGAGCGGGCATCACCTAAGATCAATTGGTAATCCTCGATGCCGAAGCCCTCCAAGTTGAGCCTAGCGCCGTCCAACATCTCCGGGTCTATGTCTATGCCCACGGGCTTGGCACCCATTAGTCCGGCCTCGATCAATATCCCCCCCACCCCCGCGAAGGGGTCCAGAAGGGTGCCTCCCCTGGGGGCTCGGGCTAAGTTGACCATGCAGCGGGCGAGCTTCGGCATCAGGGTACCGGGGTGAAAGGCTGGCCTCACCATGGGCTTGCGCTTGGCGAACTGGGCGCGGTCCACGCGAGCGATCGTCAAGCCTACGACGCATTTGCCGTCGGTGAGCGCGCCCAACACCTCCACCTCGGGCTGCTCGAGGTCGACCTTGAACTCCACCTCGCTCGCTATCAGGTCCGCCACCTCCTTAGCAAGCCTGGGCACGTCCACGTCGGGCGAGTGGCGCTTCACCCTCCTGATGTGTACGGCGAAGGTCCTGCCGTGAGGTATGAGGTCGACGACATCGGAGCTTCCGATCGCCTCCATGAGCTCGGCGACATCGGCCGTGCATAGGTGCCAGCATATCTCCCGACAAAAGGCTAGCCTAGAGGCCAGAACCCCTGGGTCGGCCTTCGTCTCGACGATTAATACTTGGTCTAGCTGCTCCACCACTTTATAGGCGCGGTGCTCGGCCTTGATCGCCGCTATGGCCTCCGCAACCGGTAGGGTCGGGTGTTCCCCCGAGAGCAGGAACATGAGCCGCTTCATGGAGAACCCTAGCGGATGGCCTCCGCTATCACCGGCGCCACGGAAACCACGCTGGTCTTGTGCTCGATGGTGTCGGTCGCGATTATCGCTTTCGCGCCGGCAGCCAATATTCTTCGCATGGCATCGCCCACCAACACGGGATGGGTACAGGCGGCGTATATCCTGCGGGCGCCCTGCTTCTTCAAGGTCTTGATGGCCTCGATCACCGTCCCCCCCGTGCTGATGATATCGTCGACGATCACCACATCTCGCCCGGCGACGTCTAGGCGCTTGGGGCCGACCTTGACCTTGGTAGAGGTGAGCCTGGTCTTCTCGAGGTAGTCGTGGTCGGCCATGAACTCCGCCGCCGCCCTACGAGCATGGCGGAGCGCGCCTTGATCGGGGGCTAGGACGACCGGGTCCCGGAGCTCTAGCGTCGATAGGTGGCGGCCCAACAGGGACATCGCGGTCAGGTTGTACGCGGGGATCGCGAAGTTGACCATTATCTCCTCCTCGTGGATGTCCACCGTCAGGAGCTCATCCGCCCCCGCGCGCTCGATGAGCTTGCACATGGTGCGGACGCTAACCGCTTCTCCCGGCTTGAAGCGCTTGTCCTGCCTGGCGTAGCCGAAGTACGGCACGACCGCGGTCACCCGCTTGGCCCCCAAGTCCTTTGCGGCATCCAGGAGCAGGAAGAGCTCGATGTAGTTGTCGTTCACCGGCCTACAGGTGGACTGAACGACGATGACGTGCTCGCCTTTCACCTCGCGGTCGATGCGAAGGTAACTCTCACCGTCGGGGAAGGTGGAGCGCTCCGGCTCCACAAGCGGGCACCTTAAGGCTTGGGCGACCTTGGATGCCAGCTTCCTAGAGGCGGAACCGGAGATGACCAACATAGCACCACCAGATGCGACAACCCTTTTTGCGAGCGGATTTAAAATATCTATGGGCACACCATGTGGCGCGTCTTGAGGCCGGATGCCGTGGCCGTGCTCAGGGACGAGCGGGCCAGGAGGTCCTTAGGCCGCTACTTCGCGGTCATGGAAGACAAGCTTCCCGCCAGGTTTCGGGTTTGCAAGCAAGTCGAAGTTAACGTCGACCTCTCGGCGGGCGACGACGAGCTGTGGCGGGCCCACGAGCGGGGGCTGAGGGAGCTGCACAAGCTGCTCAGGAGGATCGACGAGGGGAAGGTGAGCCTCCCGGAACGGGAGCGTCCCCAGACCTCGCTGCTCGACCTCAAAGTAGAGCTCGCGCGGAGGATCTTGAGGTCATGCCACTTCTGCGAGCGCAGGTGCGGAGTCGACCGCACGGCGGGCGAGCGAGGGGTGTGCGGGGTGGGCGAGCGCTCGAGGATAGCGTCGGAGTTCATCCACATGGGGGAGGAACCGGAGCTCGTGCCCAGCTACACCATCTTCTTCAACGGCTGCACCTTCAAGTGCTGCTTCTGCCAGAACTGGGACATCTCCCAGTACCCCACTGAAGGGGTGGAGGTCTCGCCTCAGACCCTCGCAAGGCTGGTGGAAGGACAGCGCCGGGAGGGGGCGAGGAACGTGAACTGGGTCGGCGGCAGCCCCACGCCCAACCTTCACACCATCCTCGAGGCCCTCAACCTCTGCGAGGTCAACGTCCCCTCCGTCTGGAACTCCAACTTCTACATGTCGCTCGATGCGATGAAGCTGCTCTC